>CAMDSN010000150.1 GCA_945907225.1 Flavobacterium psychrophilum
AAGTGATATCATAGCCTTCAAAATTTAAAGTGTCGGCAATTCTTTCAGCTATAGATTCGTCTGTTAGGAAGTGTTGTCCGAGATGTTTTTTTGCTCTTACGTCGTTCATACTCTTTTGTTATTTCCGCGCAGGCGGAAATCTATGTTTATGTTTTTTGGATTCCCGCCTTCGCGGGAAAGACAATCTAATTAAACCAATCTTCAGACAGGTCTTTCCAATCTTTATTCTAATTTACTATTTGTTTCTGGATTCTCGCCTGCGCGGGAAAGACAATCATTTATTAACTTTATTCTATTTTACTATTAGTTTCGGATTCTCGCCTTTGCGGGACGCGAGCGTAAGCGAACAGGAGAAGCTATGACAATAGACTAATGTTCCGAAATCAATTCCAATTCCGTTCTAAAGGCCAGCATTTTGTCTCCAAACAATCGCAATCCTTCTTCGCGTAACCTAGGTGCATCTTCATCATAATAACGTTGTAACGTTTCTTTGCTATCAGTTGTATATTGAATAGAATAGGTTGTTCCTCCCATGTCTTCTTCTACCAAAACCTTAACCATCCGAGCCCCCGAAAATTTACCTGTTGCTAAAACGTCTTGAATGTGTTTTTCTTGCATCCATTTCATCCATTGGTTGTGAACACTTTCGTGAATATTTATCGTAACGTTATAAAAAATCATACCTTAGTTTTTTATGATTGGAGATTTACAAATTGGTATCTCCTCGAAGTTTTCGGAATTTATTTCTCGAGTCGACATAAAAAATACTATCCTCGTGTTTAGTTAGCATTTCTTCGTAAAGCAGCTTTGCTTTTTCTGTATCTTTAAGTTGAAAATTCAGAATTTCAGCAGAATAATACAGCGCTTCGTCTATATAAATAGAATCTTTAAAATTTGTAATTATAGCTTCAAAATTGGTCAGTGCATTTAAATAATCTCCCATTTTTTCATACGTTTTCCCTATTCGCAATAATGTAACGGGTTCAATATCTTCATTTTTATGTTCTTTCAAAATTAACTGAAACGCCAAAAGCGCTTCTTTCTTTTTGTTTTGGTATAAGAGAAAATCAGCACGGGCAAATTTCTTTAATGCTACTTGCAAAGAATCTTCTACAGTATTATCACTTATTAGTAAATACAAATCTAATGCGTCATTTGCAATGAGCTGGGAAGTAGCCGATTTGAGCACTTTAAGTTGATGAGTGGCCCATTCAAAATCGGATTTAAAATAACTGGTTTTAGCAGTTTTTAAACTGGCCTCTTGGCCAATGACATCGCCGCCCATATTTTCGTCTATTTGGGAATAATAAATTAAAGCTTGATTAAATTTTTCTTCAAATAAAAAGATATCTCCCAAAGCCATTTTAACATTTGCCAATTGGGAATTACTTATCGGCATTTCTAAAGTATTTTTTAACATTAACTTCGCCTTTTCAGAATTGTTCAGATAAAAAGCTTCAAAATTGGCTTGCACTGTAATTAACGAAAGCGTGTAAGGG
The DNA here is from genome assembly GCA_945907225.1 of Flavobacterium psychrophilum. Classification (GTDB taxonomy): domain Bacteria; phylum Bacteroidota; class Bacteroidia; order Flavobacteriales; family Flavobacteriaceae; genus Flavobacterium; species Flavobacterium psychrophilum_Q. Next base: position 1,500 of record CAMDSN010000150.1, read on the forward strand.
CTTATTCCAAATTCCTTTATTAAGGCGTCTAATTTTGCTGTGATTAGTGGAAAATCTTTTTCAACAGCATGATTAATTTTCATTTGAATTAAGTAGGTGTTGGCTTGAATTAATAAATCTAAATCTTTAGTATTTTCTAATACAAATGTCAAAATTTCTTGAGCTGAATCTTGGTCATTATCTTCTATAGCCATTTGGCCTAAGCTAACGATATTGAAAAAGGACTCGGGATTTCTTTTATAAATTGCCTTTTGTTGAATAAATGCTTTTCCATATTCTTTTTGTTGAATAAAAAACCAACTTAGAAAATCATTCCAAAAAAGATCTTGTGTTTTTTGGGCTCTAACAAGTAATGCTCTTTTTAGCGTGTCATTAAAAGACAACTCGCCTTGTTCAATCATAAAACGGGATAATTGATTTTGAATTAACGGCAAGTTTTGTTGGTTTTGAAACGATTCTTGCAAGAATGTTTCTATCATTAGTTCTGTATTCCCTTGTTGCCCATACAGCATGGCCATTTGAAAATTGAAACTTAGTTTAGGATCTAATTCTAATGCGGTTTTGTATGATAAAAGCGCATAATCTATAAGAGATTTTTTTTCAAATACATAAGCTATTCCATATACTTCGTTAGCATTTTTTTTGATTTTATCTATTGCTTGATCGTAATATTTATTGGCTTTCTCTTGATTTTTTTGCAACTGATAATTAAATCCAATTTCAACTAAAAGATTGCTTTGTTTGTATTTGTTAATTCGGTTTTCAAGTGCTTTTTGGGCTTTTTCAAATTGTTGTAATTGCTGGTAACACTCTATAGTTCTTTGAAAATAGTTAAAATTCCCCTCTTGTGATTTTAGCAGCTCTTCATAGCTCACTAATGCTTTTTCAAACTCCCCTCGATCAAAATAATTATTCGCCAGTTGCTCATTTTGGCAAAATCCAAAAAAGCAAAAGAAAAATAGTAATGCCGAGAGTATTTTTTTCATGAGCTTAAAGATATGAAATTGTATTAACCTAGATTGTAGAAACAAATTTGCATGTTTTGATTCCGTTAAAGGGGGCTCTTACATAATTTTGTCCCTAATTTATAATATCGAAACCAGTATATTTTTGTAGCACTTCAGGAATTACAATACCTTCAGGGGTTTGATAGTTTTCTAAAATTGCTGCCAATACTCTTGGCAGTGCTAATGCGCTTCCGTTTAGCGTGTGTGCTAATTGAGTTTTCCCTTCTTTACCTTTGAAGCGCAATTTTAATCGGTTCGCTTGAAAAGTTTCAAAATTAGAAACAGAGCTAATCTCAAGCCACTTGTCTTGAGCCGCGGAGAACACTTCAAAGTCATAAGTAATGGCAGAAGCAAATCCCATATCCCCTCCGCAAAGTCTTAAAATGCGATAGGGTAATTTTAATTCTTGCATAATTGTTTTCACATGTTCGACCATTTCGTCTAATGCTTGATGTGATTTGTCGGGATGTTCTATTCGAACTATTTCTACTTTATCAAACTGGTGCAACCTATTTAGCCCACGAACATGAGCGCCATAGGATCCAGCTTCTCTTCTGAAGCAGGGCGTATAGCCGGTATACAAAATGGGTAATTCGCTCTCTTGTAAAATAACGTCACGAAATATATTAGTAATAGGGACTTCTGCAGTTGGGATTAAATACAAGTCATCTGTAGCGTCATGGTACATTTGTCCTTCTTTGTCAGGTAATTGTCCAGTTCCATAGGCAGAGGCTTCGTTTACCAAATGCGGAACTTGAACTTCTTGATATCCTGCTTCTGTGTTTTTATCAAGAAAATAGGAAATTAGCGCACGCTGAAGTTTTGCACCTTTATTTTTGTAGACTGGGAATCCAGCTCCTGTGATTTTTACGCCTAATTCGAAATCTATAATATCATATTTTTTTACCAAATCCCAATGGGGTAGAGCAGAATCGTGTAAAATGGGGGTTTCACCTTCTTGAAACAGTGTAAAATTATCCTCTGGCGTCTTGCCATGTGGTACAATATCAGCTGGAAGATTAGGTAATTGATACATTTTTTGTAAAAGTTCATTCGCAATTGCATCCGCTTTTTCAGAGAGTTCTTTACTTGTTTCTTTAAGCTGAACGGTCTTTAATTTTAATATATCGGCTTTTGCTTTTTCTCCGCTTTTCATCAATTCCCCAATTGACGCCGATAACTTATTTGCTTCAGCCAGGGTGTTATCTAGGGCTTGTTGTGTGCTTCTTTTGCTTTCATCCAATTCAATAACTTGCTCAACAAGGGTGTTAACATCCATGTTTCTTTTTGCTAAAGCGGCAATTACTTTTTCTTTATTATCTCTTATGTAGCTTATTTGTAACATGACAATTTGTTTATAAGGAGACAAATTTAATGAAATGTTTGATATAACCTTTAGCATCCCTAAAAACTTAGTTGATACAGAGGCGAATCAATTTAATATGAACTTTGCGATTAACCAATTTTTGAATATTGTTAGTGCAATAATTATTATATTCGCAAAAAATTTATATTAAAATGAAAAAGTACTTCTTCTGGCTATTTTGTTTTACAGCGTCTCTTCTGTTGGCTCAAAAAAATAAAAATAGAACAGATTTAATCGCTGAATCCGAAATGAAGTCGGCTGAAAAGTTGATGAATTTTGTGGTCAACCAAAACACCTCTAATTATGATGTAACGTATCACAATTTAGAATTTACGGTTAATCCCAATGTGAAATTTATAACAGGCAAAGTGTTTACTGCTTTTAAAGCTTTGTCAGATATGTCAACTGTTACATTTGATTTCGCAAATTCGTTAACAGTAAGTTCTGTCAAAATGGGATCTACCAATTTAGCATTTGTTGAAAACACCAATAATGAATTAATTATTACTTTACCATCAATTCAAGTTGCCGGAACTACAGCAACAGTTGAGATTAATTATTCTGGGACACCCCCTAACAATGGTTTGGGTTCTTTTGAACAAACAACCCATAACGGGACCCCAATAATTTGGACGCTTTCAGAACCATTTGGAGCGAGAGATTGGTGGCCTTGTAAACAAGATTTGAATGATAAGGTTGATAGTATTGATGTTTATATTAAAGCTCC
>CAMDSN010000151.1 GCA_945907225.1 Flavobacterium psychrophilum
TAAATTGTATTTTAGATAATCAATTATTTCTTTATCTGCAGCTAAAAAGGCGCCGATACTTGCCATTGATTTTGCGAATGTAGAAAAGTAAACGTCTATTTCATCTTGGCAACCTTGTTCCTCGCCAGCGCCAGCGCCAGTTTTTCCTAATGTTCCGAATCCGTGAGCATCATCAACTAAAAGACGGAAGGTATACTTCTTTTTAAGTTCAACAATTTCTTTTAACTTACCTTGTTGTCCCCGCATACCAAAAACACCTTCTGTTATAAATAAAATCCCACCACCGGTTTCTGTTGCCATTTTGGTTGCACGTTGAAGGTTTTTCTCCATGCTTTCCAAGTCATTATGCTTGTAAGTAAATCGTTTTCCAATATGCAAACGAACACCATCTATAATGCAGGCATGAGCATCAACATCATAAACAATAATATCATTTTTTGTAACTAAAGCATCAATACATGACATAATACCTTGGTAACCAAAATTCAATAAATAAGCTGATTCTTTATGGACAAAAGCCGCTAATTCGTTTTCTAATTGTTCGTGAGCATCTGTGTGTCCCGACATCATTCTTGCGCCCATTGGATAAGCTGCGCCATATTTTATGGCAGCATCTGCATCGGCTTTACGAACTTCTGGATGATTGGCAAGACCCAAATAGTCGTTTAAGCTCCAATTCAAAATATTTTTTCCATGAAATTGCATTCTTGGTCCAAGTTCTCCCTCAAGCTTTGGGAAAACATAATAACCTTCTGCTTGCGAAGCCCATTTTCCTAATGGACCTTTATTGTTTTGTATTCTTTCGAATAAATCTTTAGCCATAATCACGTTGTGTATAATCGTTGCAAAAGTAATAATTAATTATTAAAATTTAGGCTTAAGGAATCATGTTTTATGAGCTTTTCATAGATTATATTTGTAAACCAAAAATATTAATAATGCAACTCGTATTCGCTTCCAATAACAAAAACAAAATCAAAGAAATACAATTATTAGTTCCTCAATCTATAAAGGTTCTAAGTTTAGAAGACATAGGTTGTTTTGAAGAAATACCGGAAACCGAGGATACTATTGAAGGCAATGCCATTCAAAAAGCTAATTATGTTACTGAAAAATATGGCTACAACTGTTTTGCCGATGATACTGGTTTAGAAGTTGAAGCTTTAAATGGTGAACCCGGAGTCTATTCGGCTCGCTATGCAGGCGAACAAAAAGATGCGACGGATAATATGGATAAATTATTAAATAACTTAAAAGGAATATCCAATCGCAATGCACAATTTAAAACCGTGATTGCTTTAAATTTAAACGGAAATCAATCCTTATTTTCAGGAATAATTAAAGGCAAAATCATCGAAGAAAAAATTGGTAGCAATGGCTTTGGATATGATCCAATCTTCGTTGCAGATGGTTATAACCAAACCTTTGCCGAGTTAACGATAGGGGAGAAGTCGGTTATCAGTCATCGCGGTTTGGCAGTAAAGCAGTTGGTTGATTTTTTGAAATAAAGAAAGGAAGATGGAAGTTTTTCAGTGTAAAAATTACATCCTTTTAACCTAGTTACTTAATATCTTCCAACTTCTGGCTTCCATCTTAAACATAATGTGCTGATTATCATAACCAAACAAATTAGTTTTTATGATATTTAAAAAGTATCTTTGCACCCAATTTAAAATACAATATGAATAAATTTGAACAATTAGGTCTGAATGAATCGTTACTGCTGGCGATCAAAGATCTAGGATTTGAGAATCCGTCAGAAGTGCAAGAGAAAGCGATTCCAGTACTATTGGAACAAAACACAGACTTAGTCGCTTTAGCACAAACAGGAACAGGAAAAACAGCAGCATTTGGTTTTCCTTTAATACAAAAAATTGATGCAGAAGACAGAAGTACACAAGCATTAATTTTATCACCCACCCGAGAACTTTGCTTACAAATTACAAATGAAATTAAGCAATACTCAAAATATGTAAAAGGGTTACATACAGTCGCAGTTTATGGTGGTGCAAGCATCACAGAACAAGCAAGAGAAATTAAACGTGGCGCACAAGTAATTGTAGCAACTCCAGGTAGAATGCAAGACATGATTAACCGTGGCTTAGTAAACATTAAAAATATCAGTTTCTGTATTCTTGACGAAGCAGATGAGATGTTAAACATGGGATTTTATGATGATATCGTTTCGATATTATCTGATACTCCGGACGAAAAGAATACTTGGTTATTCTCAGCAACTATGCCTGCGGAAGTAGCACGAATTGCAAAGAAGTTCATGCATAATCCAGCCGAAGTAACTGTTGGAAGTAAAAACTCGGGTACGGCCACCGTTTCACACGAATTTTACTGTGTGAATGCACGTGATCGTTACGAAGCTTTGAAAAGATTGGCTGATGCTAATCCGGATATTTTTTCTGTAGTTTTTTGTAGAACAAAACGTGATACACAAGCTGTTGCTGAAAAATTAATAGAAGATGGCTATAATGCTGCCGCTTTGCATGGCGACTTATCCCAAGCTCAACGTGATGGTGTAATGAAATCTTTTAGAGGTCGTCAAATTCAAATGTTGGTTGCAACTGATGTAGCAGCACGTGGAATTGATGTTGATAATATTACACACGTAGTGAATTATCAATTACCGGACGAAATAGAAACCTATACACACCGTTCAGGAAGAACTGGTCGTGCAGGAAAATTAGGGACTTCGATCGTAATTATTACCAAAAGTGAAATACGTAAAATTTCTTCAATAGAAAGAATTATTCAGCAAAAGTTTCAGGAAAAAACCATTCCGTCTGGAATTGAAATCTGTGAAATTCAATTGTTACACTTAGCGAACAAAATTAAAGATACCGAAGTAGATCATGAAATAGACAATTATCTTCCAGCGATTAATGAAGTTCTTGACGGATTATCTAAAGAGGAATTAATAAAGAAAATGGTTTCTGTTGAATTCAATAGATTTATTGCATACTACAAAAAGAAAAGAGATTTATCAGGCGAGAAAGGTGGTGAAAGAAGTGAAAGAAGTTCTGAGCCAAGAGAGATTAGAGCTGGAGATCCTGTTCGTTACTTTGTAAACATTGGTTCTCGTGATGATTTTGATTGGATGCAACTGAAAGACTTTTTGAAGGATACTTTAGATTTAGGTCGTGATGATGTATTTAAAGTGGATGTAAAAGAAGGTTTCTCGTTTTTCAATACGGATGGTGAACATACTGACAAAGTAATGTCAGTTCTTAACGGATTTAACATGAACGGTAGACGTATCAATGTTGAAATTTCTAAAAATGATGGAGGAAGCCGAGAAAGACGTGATCACAACGGAAGAAGCTCAGGTGGATTTAGAACTGAGAGAAAGTCTTCTGGTAGTGGCGGTTTTGGCCCTAGAAAAGAAGGTGGATTTAGAAGCGAAAGAAGCGCTGAAAGACCAAGACGGGAAGGTGGTTTTAAAAGCGAAAGTAGTTCAAAAAAATCACCAGGATCGATTCAAAGGGATGGTTTTGCACCGCGTAGATCCGAAAATTCTGACAACAAACCTGCAGGCAGGTCGTTTGAAGCTGCAAAAAGTAGAAGACCGAGAAAAAGTTAATATTTTTTCATTTGACTCATAACAACCAAAAGAAACTTCAATTTAAATTGGAGTTTTTTTTTAACCACTCTGTTAATTTTATTCTAATTATCTACTAAAGTATAAAATATCATGATAGAGTTTATTACTTTTAAGGCTTCAAACATTAAGATGAAACACTACCTAGTTTTACTTTTTCTAATTATAACCACAGTCGCTTTTGCGCAAGACAAATCATTAATTCAAAAAGTCACAGGTACAATAGTAAATGACAACACCCTTTTTTTTATTTCAAATGTTAATATTATTAACATCAACAAAGTAAAAGGAACCGTATCAGATACTAAGGGCTATTTTGAAATTGAAGCCACTCTTAACGATACGTTACATATTTCAACTTTGGGCTATCAATCATTGCGTGTTAGAGTAACAAATGATTGGCTAAAAAATGGAAATGCAAAATTACAATTAACGGAAAAAGCCATTGCGCTAGAAGAGGTAATTGTTAAAAAATATGATTTAACAGGGTATTTGGAAATCGATTCCAAATTAATTCCAGATAAACAAAACCATCGTTATAGTATTTCGGGATTGTCTCAAGGATATGAAACTGGCGACACTGCTCCTGGAGCTTTTACAAGAGTTTTAGGTTCAATTTTTAATCCCGCAGATATGCTTTATAATTTTTTTGGGAAAAAGTCCAACGAACTTAAAAAGCTGCGGCAAATGAAAAAAGATGATACGGTGAGGAACCTCTTAGAATCTAAGTTTGATAGAGAAACTTTAGGCGTTCTTTTGGGTATTGATAAAAAAGAAATTGCCGAAATTTTGATGCGTTGTAATTATTCGGAAGAATTTATCAAGTCGGCAAACGATTTGCAAATTATGGATGCTATTAGTGAATGTTATGAGCAATATAAGGT
>CAMDSN010000152.1 GCA_945907225.1 Flavobacterium psychrophilum
TTGAAAAAAGTAGAAGAAAATTTCACAAAAAAGCTACTAGAACTTTACCGAGACAAAAAAAAAGGTAATTAATAAAATTAAATTTGCAAATAAATATAATTGTAAATCATTCGTTTAAATATTTGATTTAAAAATATAGTACATTTGTATCGGTTTTATTTTAACTTCTTATGAGCTCACATAGTCACCATAATTTACATTCCAAACTCTCAGCTGCAGGATTACTTATTACATTAGGAATTATTTATGGGGATATTGGAACTTCTCCTTTGTATGTGATGAAAGCCTTAATTGGATTAAACCATGAAATAAATAAGGATATTATACTAGGTGGCCTATCTTGTATTTTTTGGACCCTTACATTACAAACCACTTTAAAATATGTATTAATAACCTTAAGTGCCGATAATCATGGAGAAGGGGGGATTTTTGCACTATACTCACTTGTTAAAAGAACAAAAATACAATGGTTAATTGTACCTGCAATAGTTGGCGGGAGTGCACTTTTAGCCGATGGAATAATTACACCACCAATTTCTGTTGCATCAGCTGTAGAAGGAATTCGAACTTTTTATCCCAGTATTAATACAATACCAATTGTAATTGGGATTCTGTTTGTTTTGTTCACAATTCAGCAATTTGGGACTAAGTTAGTGGGTAAGTTTTTTGCTCCAATGATGCTAATTTGGTTTAGTATGCTTGGAATTCTGGGCGTCATACAAATCAGTACCAACCTGGAGGTATTTAGTGCATTAAATCCTTATTATGCTTACCATTTATTGAAGATACATCCGGATGGATTTTATGTATTAGGATTTGTTTTTTTGTGTACTACAGGTGCAGAAGCTTTGTATTCTGACATGGGACATTGCGGTAGAAAGAACATACGAATTAGTTGGATTTTTGTTAAAACCACTTTAGTACTTAATTATTTTGGTCAAGGTGCTTATTTAATTCAACACCAAGGCGAAACCCTCTCTAATTTGGGCGGAAAAAATGCCAATCCATTCTACTTAATTATGGAAACTTGGTTTCAACCCATTGGAATAATCATTGCCACAATGGCAGCCGTTATTGCCTCTCAAGCCTTAATAAGCGGATCGTTTACATTAATAAATGAAGCTATGCGTTTGAACTTTTGGCCAAAAGTTAAAATAAAATATCCTACCGATTTAAAAGGACAACTCTATATACCCTCCATAAACTGGTTACTTTTTATTGGCTGTGTTGGTATTGTTTTACATTTTGAAGAGTCAAGTAATATGGAAGCTGCTTATGGTCTAGCAATTGTGCTTTGTATGATAATGACTACAATACTTCTCAACTTTTACTTAATAATTAAACGAGTTTCACCGTACTTAATTGGTGCAATCATATCACTTTACTTAGTTATTGAAATTAGTTTTTTAATAGCCAATTTAAAAAAATTCCCCCACGGTGGTTATGTAACTTTGATTATTGCGTGTAGTTTGATTGGTATTATGACTGTTTGGTTTTTAGCAAAAAAAATTAGCAAAGCCTATACTAAAATTGTAAAAATTGACGACTACAAAAAAGTGCTTGCTGAACTGAGTATTGATTTATCAATTCCTAAATATGCTACTCATTTGATTTACATGACTAATTCAAATAGAGCTGAAGAAATTGAAGAAAAGGTAATGTATTCAATCCTACAAAAAAGGCCTAAACGTGCCGACATGTATTGGTTTATTCATGTAAACATTTTAAGCGAGCCCTATAAAAGAGAATATAGAGTAAATGAAATAATAAAAGACGATTTATATCGTATTGATTTTAATTTAGGATTCAGAGAACCTACTAAAATTAACTTAATGTTTAAAGAAGTTATCAAAGATATGGTTCAAAAAGGGGAAGTAGACGTCACAAGCCGATATGAATCTCTTAATAAAAATAATATCATAGGAGACTTTAAATTTGTACTTTCCGAAAAATTCTTATCCAATGATAGTGACTTGACCTTCTTTGAAAAAATTGTTATGAATACTTATTTTATAATGAAAAAACTAAGTCTATCCGAAGAAAGAGGTTTCGGACTTGATAGTAGTTCTGTTAAAATAGAACAGTTCCCATTAGTGCTTCATGCTCCTGAGAAATTTGAAATGACCCGAATTGAATAATTTGCTAATCACTGCTGTATTTTTTTAAGACCAAAAAACTAACAATTTTAATAAATTATAAGAAAGTCACAAGGTAAAATAACTTTGCCTATTAAAATTGCATTGCAAAATTCTAAATGAGTCGTTTTTTTCTATTTCAACAACCCTTATTAGTATACAGTTATCCTATATCTTACTTGAAATAGATATGTATCCTTTTTTTTGATGTAGTAACATCTATAAAATAAAAATCAATTTGGGAAAACTCAAACTGCAAATCATACTCTTTTTGAATAGGTTAAATCATCTATTACTAAAATATCTAATTTAATGTATGTTGAATCAAACCTACACAAGTTCATCAAATGTGACCACAGCTCGTAAAAAAGTTCTATCTTTACCCTCCTATTTTTATACACCATGCGATTACATCGAAATTTAGTATATACAACAATTGATTCCCTAAATGCTATATTTAATGAGGGAGAATATGCTGATAAAGTTGTTGCTCGATCTCTAAAAAAAGACAAACGTTGGGGAAGCTCCGACAGAAAATTTGTAGCTGAAACAATTTATGAAATTGTTCGTTGGAAAAGATTGTATGCCGAAATCGCCGAAGTAAAAGAACCATTCAATCGAGACGATTTGTGGAGAATGTTTTCTGTTTGGGCAGTATTAAGGGGTTACCCCATTCCCGACTGGAGACAACTAGAAGGAACACCCGAAAGAAAAATAAAAGGCCGATTTGACGAACTTTCAAAGGTTAGAAAAATGCGCGAATCTATTCCGGACTGGATGGATGAATTGGGCGTGAAAGAATTGGGTGAAGCACTTTGGACCAAAGAAATTGCAGCACAAAACCAGCCTGCAAAAGTTATACTTCGTGTTAATACTTTAAAATCAACAAAGGAAAAACTTCATTCTATATTGATGGATTTAAATATTGAAACCGAATTTCTTAAAGACCAAACAGATGCATTAGTTCTAAAAGAAAGAGCAAATGTGTTTTTAACGGATGCATTTAAAGAAGGTTTATTTGAAGTTCAAGACGCATCCTCTCAATTAGTAGCTGCTTTCTTAGATGTTCAACCTGGAATGAGAGTTGTTGATACCTGTGCTGGTGCTGGTGGAAAAACGCTACATATGGCATCATTAATGCAAAACAAAGGGCAATTAATTGCCATGGATTTGTATGAAAGTAAGCTAAAACAATTAAAACTAAGGGCTAAAAGAAACGGAGCATTTAACATAGAATACCGAATTATAGATTCTACAAAAGTTATCAAGAAACTGCACGAAAAAGCAGACAGAGTACTAATAGATGCCCCTTGCAGTGGCTTAGGGGTCTTAAAAAGAAATCCTGATGCGAAGTGGAAATTGCAACCTGAATTTATTGACAATATAAAAAAAGTGCAAGCCGAAGTTTTAGAAAATTATTCTAAAATAGTAAAGCCTGGCGGAAAATTAGTTTATGCTACCTGCTCTATCTTACCTTCTGAAAATCAAGAGCAAATTAAACAATTCTTAACTACAGAAATTGGAAAATCATTTACTTTTATTAAAGAAACTAAGATTCTGGCTCAAGAAACTGGATTTGATGGATTTTATATGGCCTTATTAGAACGAAAAAATTAAAATGAAAAAAATCATATTATTATTGCTTGTTGGAAGTACTTTTTTAGGAATTTCCCAAAATGGGAATCCTGCTTCCCCCTACTACAATGGCTTTAATTGGACCTTAACAGGCTCCAACTTAAAAACTGCATTAGCAACAAAAATAACTGCAACTCACACAAATTTTTTAATTTATACCCCCGGAGTTTGGAATGCCTTAAAACAAGTAGATTTAGACCCAACAAATTCAGGAAATGTGTTACTTGTATATGGATGGGAGGACGGATCTGATGGCGATGCAACCAATGACAGAACAAGAGGAAAAGACAACAATGGAGGTGCAAATGGCGATTGGAATAGAGAGCATATTTTTGCTCAAGCACTAGGAGATCCTGATTTAGGTCAAGATGGCCCTGGAGCAGATGCACATATGCTTAGAGCTTGTGATGTGCAGCGAAATAGTTCTAGATCGAATAAATTATATGCCAGCGGAAGCGGAAATTCTGGAAGTGTTGGAGCAAATTGGTATCCTGGGGATGAATGGAAAGGAGATGTAGCAAGAATAATAATGTATATGTATTTGCGTTACGACAACCAATGTTTACCAACATTTGTGACTTCTGGCACAACTGTTTCATCAGATCCAAATATGGTAAATCTACTTTTACAATGGAATGCTGAAGATCCTGTTAGCCAAAACGAAGACAATAGAAACACCTATCTTGGTAATGCCTCTAACAACTATGGTCAAGG
>CAMDSN010000153.1 GCA_945907225.1 Flavobacterium psychrophilum
AAAAGTAATTAGTTATTAGTAAAGAGTAATTAGTCTTGAATGGGTGAAATAAAATCATATAAGGATTTATTGATTTGGCAAAAGGGAATCAAAATAGTAACCATGGTTTATCATTTGACAAATTCCTTTCCAAAAGAAGAATTATTTGCTTTAACTAATCAATTGAAAAGAGCTGCTGTATCAATACCCTCTAATATTTCAGAGGGATTTGGTAGAAATACAGATAAATCATTCAGTCACTTTTTGGATATTTCACGTGGTTCACTTTATGAATTGGAAACACAACTTATTATTGCAAGAGAAATAGGTTTTATTACAGACGAAAAACTCTTTAATCAAATTTTAAATGAAGTAGAAGAAGAATCAAAAATGATTAATTCTTTTTCAAAGACACTCAAAGGCTAATTACTCTTCACTAATTACTAAAAGCATGAAAATAGGATTATATTTCGGCACTTTTAACCCTATACACGTTGGCCATATGATTATTGCCAATCACATGGCGGAACATTCTGACTTAGACCAAATTTGGATGGTGGTCACGCCACACAATCCACACAAACAAAAAACCACATTGCTCGATGATTATCAGCGTTTGCATATGGTTACTTTGGCTACCGAAGATTTCACCAAAATCAAACCTTCTGATATTGAATTTAAGTTACAACAACCCAATTATACGGTGAATACGCTAGCACATTTGGAAGAAAAATATCCAATGCACGAATTTGTCTTAATCATGGGGGAAGACAATCTGAATTCTTTTCACAAATGGAAAAATTATGAAGTTATTTTAAACAATCACGAGATCTATGTATATCCAAGAAAAAATTCAGACAAAATTAACGAGCAATTCGTTGCTCACAAAAAGATAAAAATAGTAGACGCACCCATTATAGAACTTTCGTCAACATTTATTAGAGATAATATAAAAAGCAAAAAGAATGTAGCGCCAATGTTACCTCAAAAAGTTTGGGATTATATTGACAGTAGTGCTTTCTATAGAAAATAGGATTAAAATAATAGCTAAAATATCATTTAAAAATCAGTATTTTTGAATGAGTTAAAATGTTTATCTTCATGAATAAATCTCCAAAATTTGCAGTGATTGGTGGCGGAAGTTGGGCTACAGCCATTGCAAAAATGTTGTGTGTGAATAATGACGAAATTGCATGGTACATGCGAAATGAGTCGGCTATTGATCATATAAATACCCAAAAACACAATCCAAATTATTTAAGTTCCGTTGAGTTTGACACCAAAAAACTCAGGTTAACTTCGAATATAAATGAAGCGGTAGCTTATGCGGATTATATCATTTTTGCTATACCATCTGCTTTCTTGAGTACTGAATTGGAAAAATTAACGGTAAGTTTCAAAGACAAGGTTATTTTTTCTGCTATAAAAGGTATTGTTCCCGAAACGTTCTTGATAGTTGGGGAGCATTTTCATGAAAAACATGATATTCCTTTTGAAAATATTGGCGTGATTACTGGGCCATGTCACGCGGAAGAAGTGGCGCTGGAACGACTTTCCTATTTGACGATTGCTTGTGGCGATTCAAATAAAGCTAAAGTTGTTGCCAAAGGTCTTTCTGGAAATTATATCAAAACTAAAATTTCAGATGATATTATAGGCACCGAATATGCTGCCATGCTAAAAAATATTTACGCTATTGCTGCTGGAATTGCTCATGGTTTGGGTTATGGTGATAACTTTCAATCGGTTATAATGAGTAATTCGATTCGTGAGATGAAAAAATTCATTAGAAAAGTGCATAGGATGAAACGAAATATTAATGACTCTGCCTATTTGGGGGATTTATTAGTTACAGGTTATTCGGTATTTTCTCGAAACAGAATGTTCGGAAACATGATTGGGAAAGGCTACACGGTAAAATCAGCGATGATGGAAATGTCAATGGTTGCCGAGGGTTATTATGCTGTGAAAAGCGCTTATAAATTGAACTTGGAATACAAAGCCAAAACGCCTATTATCGATGCGGTTTATCAGATTTTGTATGAAGGGAAAGACGCAAAAGGGGTGTTTATAAAATTAACGGATAAATTGGATTAAGTCTGATTAAACTAAAAAAGAAGCAATCCAACAATAATTAATTATCTCACAATTACGCCATCTACAAACAAAATAGGCACCTCTTCAACATAATCGGGTGTAATGCTTTGGGCTTTGAACGTAAATTTTTTATCGAAAAGCGTGTTGCCGATGAAATAGGTTACCATAAACTCGTTGTTTAGTTGAAGCACACTTTTTTCAATCATTTCAACTTTTACAACAGAAACCGCAGGAATATTTACAAAGGCATGGCGTAAAAGTGAGGTTTTTTTCATTTCGCCATCAATTGTTCCAAAAGCTTTTGAAACAACCATAACATTTTCAACATTAAAATCAGAATCATTAACTATATAGACATACCAAATCTTCTCCATAAAATCATCACTCCATTCCTGAACGGCTGCTAGGAAAACGTTTTCTACTTTTGGAATGGCGATGTCAGATTTCATTTTAAGGGAATAGGGATAAGAAATAAGGGATGAGACTTATGCCTTTTCCCTTTTGACTTTATTTATATACTCGATTTAAACTGCTCTAAAAACCGCACATCATTTTCATAAAACATTCGGATATCTCCAATTTGGTATAACAGCATCGCAATACGTTCAATTCCCATTCCGAAGGCGAATCCAGTATACTCTTCTGAATTTATCCCACAGTTTTTCAACACATTTGGATCTACCATTCCACAACCCATAATTTCTAACCAACCCGTTCCTTTTGTGATACGATAATCGGTTTCGGTTTTTAATCCCCAATAGATATCTACTTCAGCACTAGGCTCTGTAAAAGGGAAGTAACTGGGTCTTAAACGAATTTTTGACTTACCAAACATTTCTTTGGTAAAGTGTAATAAAGTTTGTTTTAAGTCGGCAAACGAAACATCTTTATCAATATATAGCCCTTCTACTTGATGAAAAATACAGTGAGAACGTGAAGAAACCGCTTCATTACGAAAAACTCTTCCTGGTGAAATTGTTCGTATTGGCGGTTTATTATTTTCCATATATCGCACTTGAACTGATGAGGTGTGCGTTCTTAATAATACATCAGGATTAGTTTGAATAAAAAAAGTATCCTGCATATCTCTTGCCGGATGATACTCTGGTAAATTTAATGCAGTAAAGTTGTGCCAATCATCTTCAATTTCAGGACCTTCCGACACATTAAAACCAATGGTTGAAAAGATATCAATAATTTGATTTTTTACTACTGAAATAGGGTGTCTAGATCCAATTTTAATAGGCTCTTCAGGACGTGTCAAATCACCATAAAACCCTTTTACTTCTTCTTTGCTCTCTAATTCCTCAGTAATAAATTTTACTTTTTCTTCGGCACTTGTTTTTAGTGTATTTATTACTTGACCAAATTCTTTTTTTTGATCATTTGGAACATTTTTAAACTCGGAAAAAAAATCTTTAAGCAAACCTTTGTTCCCCAAATACTTTACCCGAAAAAGCTCTAAATCCTCCTTGCTTTTTGTGGTAAACGCCTCAACTACTGCTATATGTTCTTTAATCTTATCTATCATTCTGTTTTGTAAAGGTGTAAATTTAGGTTTTTTTTAGGTATTAATAAAGTGTAATTATTGTTTAGTCAATGAAATTCAGACACCGATTTTTTTAATTTTAATTTCTAAAATTACCGAATTAATTCTTTTTCGAGGAAGTAATTGACAATAGCTTCTTTCATTAATACAGATTGTTCGCCTGCTTTTAATGGTGGCAATTCCTCTTTTATGATATAATGAGGCCATCCTTCTTTATCAACAAAATCAAATTGATAATAGCCATAAGGCTCAAGCAATCGGCAAATGGCAATGTGCATAAGATTTAATTTTTCATCTTTTTTGAAAGCTTGTTTAAATTGACCTAATTCTTGCACCCCTATTAAATATATTATTGCATCTAAATCTAAAATATCACCTTCAGCAAACTGATGGGATAGAATTTGAACTACTTTTTCCCAGCGGGTTTTTAATTGTTCGTCTCTAGACATTTTAATTTGGAATTGAATTTTATTAGAAGTTATTGGATTTTATATAAAATCACTATTTTCGACAAATATAACAATAGAAGGCCAATAAAAAATTGAATTTGTTTTTTAGATTTTGGAAGTATCCTAACTTATTCTTTTATTTCTCGAATAGCGTTTTCTGCAATCCAACCCGATGTTTCATCGGTTAATGTAACTTTCCTCCAATTGGCAACGCTTTCAATAATATAAACTTTTGACCCTTCGTGGAGTTGAGTTATTTCTTGCGCATTGGGTTTAGGCTCGCTTTTTAAAGGGGTCATTTCTGAGAACACAATTGCTGGCTTTTCTTTTTCAATGCGGGTTTTTTCATAAAATCCAGCTGCCACACAAAACAAAATA
>CAMDSN010000154.1 GCA_945907225.1 Flavobacterium psychrophilum
TGCAAATATTTTGACAAGTGGGTCAGAAGGAAGTTGGATTTCTATAGATTTACCTCTTACTGCTTTCAATTGTATTAATACACCTCCAGGCAATGCTTGTCCAAGTGTATCTGATTTTGTACAATTCGTTATTACTTCAGATTTAGGAAGTGTATATTATGATAACATTTATTTACATAAAAATACTACTTTGGGAACAACAGACTTTGAAGTTTCAACAGTTAAATTATATCCAAATCCAGCTACTAATGTTTTGAATATAGAATCAACTTCTACGATTGAAAAAGTTTCAGTATATAATCTTTTAGGTCAAGAAGTAATTTCTATAACTCCAAATAGTGAGTTAGTTACTTTAGATGTAGCTAGTCTTCAAGTAGGGGTTTATGTCGTAAAAACTTCTATAGATGGGAATATTACTTCAACAAGATTTATCAAAGAATAATTTTAATTTAATTAGTTTTGAAAGCACGGGATTTATTTCGTGCTTTTCTATTTATAGTAATCTATCTATTAATTAAAAAAATGTAATTCTATATAAAGAATTCGTAATATTGTAAATATGACTTTCAAAAAATTATTCAATAATAGATTTAATAGCTTAGCAATACTAATATTGTTTGCCAATATTATATTTGCTCAAGACTTACCGCCAATAGTAAAATATAACTCTACAACCTACAGTGCCGGTAATCAGAATTGGATGATATCTCAGGATAAAAATCACTTTGTTTATTTTGCTAATAATGAAGGATTGTTAGAATTCAACGGTGCTAATTGGACACTCTATAAATCACCAAACGAAACAATTATTCGTTCTGTAAAAGTTATAGGGAATAAAATATTTACAGGTTGTTACATGGAGTTTGGATATTGGACAAGAGAAACTAATGGAAGACTTAAATATTCTTCTTTGAGTCAGAAAATTAAATCTAAAATTTTTGCAGACGAACAGTTTTGGAACATTTTAAATTATGACCAATGGGTTATTTTTCAGTCTCTAGATAGAATTTATATTTATGATACTGTAACGAGTTCTTTTAAAATTATCAATCCAAACAATCCCATTTTAAAATCGTTTAAAACCGAAAGTTCTATTTACTACCAAACTGTTAATTTTGATTTGTTTGAAATCGAAAATGGTACAAGTAAATTGGTAACCAATAATTCTATTTTAAAAAACAATAAAATTGTAAATGTATTTTCAATAGATGAAGGTTTATTGATTCACACTCAATTTAATGGATTTTATAAACTGACTAATGGAAATTTGGTAAAATTTAATACCGAAGCTGATTCACAAATTGCTGCAAGTAGTGTTTATAGTAGTCAAATGACTGCAAATGGTAGTTTTGCTGTTGGAACCATATCCGACGGTGTTTTTATTTTAACAAAAGAAGGAAAATTAAAGTACCATATTACACAAAGAAAAGGATTAAGTAATAATACAGTTTTGTCAATATTTGAAGACATTGATAATAATTTATGGCTAGGGTTAGATAATGGCATCAATTGCATCAATTTAAAGTCTCCAATTAAAAGTTTTTCGGATGACTCCGGAAATTTAGGAACCGTTTATGCTTCAGTCATTTATAAAGGTTTTTTGTATTTGGGAACAAATCAGGGGTTGTTTTATAAAAATAATTTAAATGAAACCCAATTCAATTTTGTTAAAGGTACAAAAGGGCAAGTTTGGTCTCTATTTGTTCATGATGGAGTTTTGTTTTGCGGACATGATTCAGGGACTTATATAATTGAAAATGATAATTCAAAACTAATTTTTTCTCAATCTGGTACATGGAAATTGGCATCAATCCCCAATAAAAACAATTTATTACTTCAGGGGAATTATTATGGTATGTCAGTGCTGGAAAAAGTCAATAATCAATGGTTTTTCAGAAACAAAATTTCAGATTTCAATTATTCTTCTAAATATTTTGTAATTACTAAATCAAATGAAGTTTATGTAAGTCATGAATATAAAGGAATATTTCGTTTTCAATTGGATTCTCAATTCCGTAAAGGATTTGGTTTATATACTTACAAGTATCCTCATAAAGGAAAAAATGCCGGACTTTCTATGTTTAACAATTCCATTTACTATGCCTATAAAGATGGGGTTTTTAAGTTGAATCAAAAGACCAAACAATTTAAAAAAGACAACACACTAAGCCAGGTTTTTGATAATAATGAATACTCTTCAGGGAAATTAATTATTGATAATTCTAATAAATTATGGCTTTTTTCTAAAAATTACATCAACTACTTTACTGTCAATAAGTTAAATTTTGAATTAAAGAAAAATGTAATTTCAATACCATCATCTATTACCAATACGATGCTAGGTTATGAGAATATTACACAATTGTCTAATTCAGTTTATATTATTGGAACCACAGATGGTTATTATACTTTTAATATTGATGATTTAAACTTTAAAAATAACCATGTAGCTATTTCAAACATTAGTATTAATAAGTTAAATGGACATTTAATAAGTTCATCCATAACTGAGTCGGGTTCATTTTCACATGATGAAAACAACATTACTTTTAGTTACACAGTTCCGATCTTCAACAAATATGTTATTCCTGATTATCAATATTTACTAGAAGGCTTTCAAGACCAGTGGAGTGATTGGAGTTCTAAACCAACAATTAATTTCAAAAATTTATCTCCCGGTGATTATAAATTTAAAGTAAGATCTAAATTGGTTAATTCACAAACAGAAGATGTTACTGTTTATTCCTTTACAATTGCAAAGCCATGGTACTGTACAAACTTTGCTATCATTATTTATTTTCTTTTAATTTGTTTGTTGGCCTATTATATTAATAAAGCTTATGTGAATTACTATTCACAACAGAAGCAAAAATTGATAGATGAAAATAATCTTTTACTAGAAATTAAAGAGTTAGAAAACGAACAGCAATTAATGAAATTGAGAAATGAGCAATTGTCAATTGATGTTAATGAAAAAAGTAGAGAGTTGGCAATTTCAACCATGAGTTTAATTAAAAAAGATGAATTATTATCCTTAATAAAAGAAGATTTAAAAAAATCCTCTGACGAGACAAGTTCGAAAAGTATCAAATCAATTATTACAACTACCATAAATAAAAATATATCTGTAGATAATGCCTGGGATGCTTTTAAAGAAGCTTTTGATACTGCGGATAAGGATTTTCTAAAGAAAGTAAAGCAAGAACATGCCTCATTAACGCCAAATGATTTAAGAATATGTGCCTATCTTAGATTGAATTTATCCTCAAAAGAAATAGCACCTCTTTTAAATATTTCTGTTCGAAGTGTGGAAATAAAACGATATCGTTTGCGTAAGAAAATGGATTTACCACATGAAGCTAGGCTTGTTGACTATATCTTGTCAATATAGGCGCTCGATCATTTTATAATTTAACTATACATTAACTAAACATTTTAATGTTTTTTAGATATTAAAAGTACTATAAAAACTCAAATTACCCTGCTATATCTAGTTTATTATCTTGTTTAAAAATAAATTCAACTTGTATAGTTTCTATAATCATTTATTTAATTGTGTGATTTTAAATAATGTAAATTTACTAAATGAGATTTTTTTATTAAACATTTTAGATATATAGAATTAAAACAACAAATAAATTCATATTAGTTAAAAAATCATCCCAAAAAAAACAAATCAATTAACTCGAAAAAATTAACTTAATTATTGAAATCAAAATGAAAAGAATTATTTTATTACTAACCATTATTCTCTCTTTTTCGTCGTATTCACAGGATAATAAAGTTGTTATAGCGAATAGTAACGATGGAATGAAACTGGTTGTAAATGGAAAAGATTTTATGATTAACGGAATGAACTGGGATTATTTTCCAATCGGAACTAATTATTCATACAGCCTCTGGAATCAGTCTGACAAATTGATACAAGAAGCTTTGGATGAAGAAATGGGTTTACTAAAAAACATGGGTGTTAATACTATTAGAGTATATAGTGGTATGCCAAAAAAATGGATAGAGTATGTGTATACTAATTACGGTATTTACACCATGTTAAACCATTCATTTGGTCGTTATGGTTTAACTCTAGATGGGGCATGGACTCCAGAAACCGATTACTCAAACCCAAAGACCAGAGCGCTTTTGTTGAAAGAAACACAAGAAATGATAACAGAATATAAAGATACAAAAGGATTACTTTTGTTCTTACTTGGTAATGAAAATAACTACGGATTATTTTGGGATGGTGCAGAAACAGAAGATATTCCCGTAAAAGATAGAAAATCTACTCTTCGTGCTGTATCCATGTATAAATTATTTAATGAAGCCGTGGTTTCTATGAAATCGATTGATAGCTCACATCCAATTGCTATCTGTAATGGTGACTTACTTTT
>CAMDSN010000155.1 GCA_945907225.1 Flavobacterium psychrophilum
GTTTTGATTTCGTTAAAATAGAACGTAAATCTACTATTATAATTGAGATAAACAAAAATTTATACCGATTTCGTTACATCATCCACCATTTCCAAAACGGCATTAAATTGTTCCTCTTTGGTTAAATAAGAATTGTCTATTTCAATGGCATCATCTGCTTGGAGCAAAGGTGAATCCTCACGATGGGTATCTATATAATCGCGCTGTTCAACATTTTTTAAGACTTCTTCAAAAGAAACTTCTTGACCCTTTGACTTCATTTCATCAAAACGCCTTTTAGCACGTGTCTCTGCGCTAGCAGTCATAAATATTTTGAGTTCGGCATTGGGAAAAACAACGGTTCCAATGTCGCGGCCATCCATAACAATACCTTTCTCATTTCCCATTTCCTGCTGTTGTTCCACCAATTTGGATCTTACTTCTGATATCTCAGCCACTAAACTTACAAAATTTGAAACCTCTAGTGTTCTAATTTCCTTTTCTATATTGACATCATTCAAATACATTTCGGCGAAACCTAATTCGGAATTGAATTCAAAATGCAACTTTATATCAGGCAAATTTGTAATTAGCGCTTCTTTATTGAAAAAATTAATTCCAATAAACCCTTTTTGCATAGCGAAAAATGCTACGGCACGATACATTGCTCCAGTATCTGCATAAACGTAACTTAAATGCTTGGCTAATTGCTTAGCTAAAGTGCTTTTCCCAGTTGATGAAAACCCGTCTATAGCAATGATAATTTTTTTCATATTTAGTATTATCTAGAGTTTGCAAAATCTATGGTTAATCCAAAAAGACTTGTGTTGGCTGCTAATGTATATCTTGAATAGGAGTAATTGAACTTTATATTTCTCATTTTTAGTCCCATACCAACTGAAATCCCAGAAAAATTTCGTTGCTCTAATATTCGCAACTCTTCTGCTCTTCTAAAATTATAACCCAATCTTAAATTAAATCCTTTTTCAGGAAATAATTCTACTCCAAAAATTACATGCCTTAACGCATTACCAAAAACAGTAGTCTTTTCGGGTGTCGAACCGCCATCTAAGTTTCCCTGTGCCCTATTTGGATTAGAAAAAGCCAATTGCCATTGTTGCATGTTTTCCAATGTGAGATGCCATCGAATGGGAACGTGTTCCAATAATTGAGATACTCCAATAAGTACCTCAAAAGGCAACTTCTCTCGGGTACCCGCGTAGGTGCTTAATTGTGTACCCACATTTCTTATTGAAATGGCCCAGTTTATATCATTTCGAGTATCAATATACATGGCACCTATATCTATGGCCGCACCAAACGAACTGTAGCTTTCTAAGGCAGAATTAATTATTTTTGCGTTAGCTCCTACATAAAAATCCGAGTTCGGTATATTTAATGCATAACCAAATGTAAGCGCTAATTCTGAACCTGTAAAATCTGATGTTTGTTGCCCATTTTCATCATACCCATCAAACTTTCCATAATTCACATAGTTTACACCACCAAAAAATGTTTTAACGCGTCTATCATAGGTATAAGCATAAGAGGCAGTTCCATAGGTAACATCACCAAACAAACTCCCATAATTTACGGCTAATTTGTTATCCATTTCAGGATTTATATTGGCTGGATTAAAGTGACCTTGATTTACATCGTTGTCATAAAAAGTAATTACTTTACCACCCAATGCGGCTTGACGAGGAGATGTGACTAAATTTAAAAATTGGTAAATAGATTTCCCTCCCACTTGACTAAAGGAAGTCAAAGTAGTGAAAAAAAATCCAATACAAATTGCTTTTTTAAACATCAAAGGTTATAAATACAATACCTTAACGGAAATGCGAAGATATTATTTTATATGGCATAAAAAAAGAAAAGAGAAAAGGCATTAGATAAATCTATGCCTTAATTAAATGAGTCAGCAAACTATAATTTTTTTGCGTTTTTAACATTTTGATTAGTCACTGCAATTGCAATAACTTCAGTCATTTCTTTAACATAGTGAAATGTTAACCCATTTACATAATCCGGATTAATTTCATCTATATCACTTTTGTTCTCAAAGCACAATATAATTTCTTTTATGTTTGCTCTTTTGGCTGCCAAAATTTTCTCCTTAATGCCACCAACTGGCAGTACTTTTCCTCTAAGGGTGATTTCCCCTGTCATGGCTAAATTTTTCTTAATTTTTCTTTGGGTTAATAGAGAAACTAAAGAGGTTAGCATGGCAATTCCTGCACTTGGTCCATCCTTTGGAGTGGCTCCTTCTGGAACATGTAAATGAATGTTGTATTTGCTTATTGTTTCGGCTGAAAGCCCAAAAAATGAAGCATTAGATTTTATATACTCTAACGCTATTGTTGCCGACTCTTTCATCACTGTACCCAAATTTCCAGTTAATGTTAGATTTCCTTTTCCTGGGGAGATTAATGATTCTATAAATAAAATATCCCCACCAACAGAAGTCCATGCCAAACCGGTAACTACACCCGCAACTTCGTTGCTTTCTGATTTATCTCGCTCAAGCTTTGGTGCACCCAAAATTTTAACAATATCTTCATCGGTTAGCTTCTTGTTATACTCTTCTTCCATTGCAACTGACTTTGCTGCATTTCTAATTACTTGCGCTAACTTTTGTTCCAAACTTCTAACGCCTGATTCTCTTGTGTAGCCTTCTACAATTTTTTCAAATTGCTTTTTTGCAACAGTAAAATCAGAAGTTTTTAATCCATGTTCTTTTAGTTGTTTTGGAAATAAATGCTTTTGAGCGATTTCTACTTTTTCTTCAATAGTATAGCCAGTCATTTTTATTACTTCCATTCGATCTCTGAGAGCTGGCTGAATACTAGCCATATTATTTGACGTTGCAATGAACATTACTTTTGACAAATCATAGCCCATTTCTAGAAAATTATCATAGAAATCACTATTTTGCTCTGGATCAAGAACTTCAAGCAAAGCAGATGAAGGATCGCCTTGATTGGAATTGGATAATTTATCTATCTCATCTAATACAAAAACAGGATTTGATGTCCCTGCTTTTTTTAAACTTTGAATAATTCTTCCGGGCATAGCTCCAATATATGTTTTTCTATGTCCTCGTATTTCAGCTTCATCTCTTAATCCTCCTAATGAAATTCGAACATATTCTCGCCCTAGACATTCTGCCACAGATTTTCCAATAGAAGTTTTTCCCACTCCTGGAGGTCCTGTTAAACAAATAATGGGTGATTTCATATCATTACGCAATTTCAAAACTGCTAAGTGTTCTATTATTCTTTTTTTAACATCTTCCAATCCAAAGTGATCGCGATCTATAATTTTTTGGGCACGCTTTAAATCGAAATTATCTTTTGAATAGTGTTTCCATGGTAGTTCTAAAAATAATTCTAAGTAGTTTCTTTGAATACCAAAATCGGGTGCCTGTGGATTCATGCGTTGCATTTTTGCAATTTCTTTCTCGAAATGCTTTGCTGTTTTGTCATCCCATTTTTTTTCTTTGGCTTTTTGACGCATATCCTCAATTTCTTGCTCATTTGAAACACCTCCAAGCTCTTCTTGAATGGTTTTCATTTGTTGGTGCAAAAAATATTCACGTTGTTGTTGATCAAGATCAAAACGTACCTTAGACTGGATATCATTTTTTAATTCGAGTTTTTGCAACTCAATGTTCATATAACGCAAGGTTTCTAATGCTCTTTCTTTCAATACATTAATCGTCAACAAATCTTGCTTTTCTTTAACAGATAAATTCATATTTGAAGAAACAAAATTTACCAAAAATGATTGACTTTCAATATTCTTTATAGCAAAAGTAGCTTCAGTAGGAATGTTGGGACTTTCTTTTATAATTTGAATGGCTAGTTCCCTTGTGCTTTCTATAATAGCCTGAAACTCGGTGTCTTGCTTCCCTGGCCTTTTTTCTTCAACCTCTTTAATAGTTGCTCTTAGGTATGGATTTTCAGTAGTTACCGAATCAATTTCAAAACGCTTTTTTCCTTGAAGAATGACGGTGATATTGCCATCTGGCATTTTTAAAACTCTAAGGATTTTCGCAACCGTTCCAATAGTGTATATATCATTCTTTGTTGGGTCTTCATCTTCCTCATTTTTTTGAGCAACAACCCCAATTATCTTGTTACCGGCATTGGCATCATTAATAAGTTTAATAGATTTATCTCTCCCGGCTGATATTGGGATGACCACACCTGGAAACAACACTGTATTTCGCAGTGGCAGAATTGGAAGTGAACTGGGAAGTACTTCTTTGTTCATTTCTTCCTCATCTTCGGGTGTAAGAAGTGGAATTAAATCGGTTTCTGTATCAAATTCTTGA
>CAMDSN010000156.1 GCA_945907225.1 Flavobacterium psychrophilum
CACCCTGTCCGCTCTTTTCGCCTGGAGTTCCTTGGTCTTCCCCCTCACCAGGCTTCTCTCCCTTCTTAATTCCTTTCTTCATCTTGTCCGCTAATCCTTCTTGCTTTTTTATGATGTCAGGCAACTGCATTCCTTGCCCTTGTCCTGGCTTTGGTTTTCCGGAGCCCGCGCCCGACATTTGCATTTGAGATTGCATTCCGCCTAAAATATCACTTAGTAAGTCGGCTAGCTTATTAGATGATGAAACAGCATACTGCTGATACGAATTTCCTTTAGGTATATTTGCGTCGGCTAGAGTTTCAATAGCCTTGTCAACGTTATATTGAACATTTCCTATTTCTTTAGTAATATTTTCAGCTATTTTGGGATTTCTTAGCGACATAGAAAACAGACTGTCATCAACATGTTTGAACTGGATTTTTAAATCCTGTTGGATTTTGAGATTTTTATTGAAAGACGGCGCACCTCGCCTGAGATTCTTAAATTGTTTCATAACATCCTCTTGTGAAAAAGAAAAAGCTAAAAGATTGTCTAAGATTTGACGGAGCGTGGCAACGTCTTCTTCCATTTGTTCCATGTCGCTAGAAGCCATTTCCTCTTCCATCTTTTCACTCATTTGTTTCATTTTTTTCGATGCGCTTTTTTGTTTCGCTTTGGCTTTTGGCTTTTGATCTTTTTGAAGTTGATCTTTAGCTTCTTTTAAATCTTCATCTATACTTTTCTCTTTTTCATCGGTATTTGGTAATTCAAGCGGTTTTTTTAATCCCTTATTCTCTTTGTCTAACTCATCTAGTTCTTCCTGTATTTTGTCAAATTCTTTGTTAATTTCATCCTGATTTTGAACGTTGTTCTGATCGGTTTTTTCAGATAGTTTTTCTTGTTTTTCAGAAAGTTTATCCAACTTATCCTTTATTTGTTCTGCCTTCTTTTCAACATAATATTTCTTGGTTAGCTCAACAAGTTGTTCCAAGCTTTTAGTCTGATTTTTACTGGCTTGCTGGAACTTTTCCATCTTTTCAAATAACTCTTCTTTACTTATTTTGTCATTCAATTTCTGTAGTTCATCTAGTAATTTCTTGTTTTTGTCTATTTCTTGCTGGGTTTTTTCCAATCTATCTTCAAGCAAATCCTTTTTTTCGTCTTTTTTATCCGACTTAAATTGCTCTAGATTATCTTTCATTTTTTCGGAGAACTCTTTCATCATTTCGTCTTGTTTCTTTTGACGCTGGATAAAATCATTAACTTTTTGTTGATCTTTATAATCTAGATTGTCCTTTTCTTTTCCCATTTTTTGCAATTTTTCTAATTCTGATAATTGCTTGTCTTGTGCTTTTAAGGATTTTGATAAAGAATTAATATTGTCATTTTGTTGCTGTAGTATTTCATCTTGCTTTTCTGATTCTGTCGTAATCCTACTACTAAATACTGCTGATTTGGCGCTTTTATAGTTATGTAATGCATCATTATCGAAGATTTCAAAATAATATTCATATTCAACTCCAGAATCCACATTAATAGTACCCGGGAAAGAAAAAACAAACTGATCGTAAACGTCTTTTTTTACAGTAAGGGAAGCGCTTTTTTTAATGTTTGGTGTGTTTTTAGGATAATAAACAACTAGAAGCTTTGAAAGCCCATAATCATCGGACACTTGACCCAAGATAAAAGTCTGATTTAGCTTTAAACTATCAGGGGCATTATTCACATTTATAGTCGGGTATCGATCTTTAATTACAGAAATTTGATAGTTCAATTTTTCGTAATTCTTTACTTTAGTATTAGATGTTAAAATGGTGTAATTTGTGTTTTGATGAATTGATTTAGAGAGTGAAAATTTGTTGTTTTCTTTAATGAATGCGATGGAGGCATCTTCGTTAACCCATTCCACATGTTGTGTTGCAAGTGTATTCATTTTCCAAATTACCTTTGTGCCTTCTGGAATAATAGCATTTCCTGTGCCTTTTACCAATTCGGGTTTCTTATTTAAATAGCTCGGAAAATTCAACGCCATTTCAAAATCTGCAATTGAAGGAACGGTTATAACATTTAATTGATAATCTACAGACGAAATCTCGTTGGATTCAATATGAAATTGTAGGTTTTCAGTGGGTTTAGAAATTATAAATTCAAACTCACCCGACTTGTTCATTTCCATAAAGTAACTTTCATTTCCAATAAATATCATGGCACTTTCGGGAGCGACTTTTCCAATAGTCCTAACCTTTAAGTGGAAATCTTTGTTTTGCTCTGTTTGAAGATTTTTATTTAAGACCTCAAACCTAAATGGTGCTGGCGGGAGAAATTGTTGCTTAAAGTTAACAACCCGGTTAAAACTTTGATAAATAAAATTACTATTACCAGACAAATAGAAAAAAGCAAAAAACAACATAGGTATAATTGCTAGTGGTAAATATTTTTTATTATTGCCAAAATTTATAGCATTGCCAAAGGGAATTGGCTGAAGGGAATTGGCTTTTTGTTCAATAGATGCTACTAATAATTCTGAAGTATTGTTGTCTTGAGAAAGTTGAATAAAATTGGTTAATTTATCACCTATTTCATTAAAATGATTCCCAATAATATTGGAAGCTTCTTTATAATCAATGCCTTTTTGGAGTTTGAACAATTTAAATAAAGGGAAACAAATAAATCGGAGGAAAAGGAATAATTCAATTAAAACGAACATGAAAAACAATAGCGTTCTATAAAAAGGCTTTAACCAAAAGAAATATTCAACGACCAAAGTGAAAATAAAATATAGTAAGCCAATTCCTAAGAAAAAAATTGATCCCCTTACTAATTCATTAGTGTAGAACTTTTTTATAAAGGCCTCTAACTTTTGATAAATAATGATTTTACTATCCAATTTATAATTTGTTTTTACGACCGATAAAAGTACAATTTTTACTTTATACCGTAGCGTTAAAAGTTTGCTAAAGAAAAAACCTTTGTTCGCTAAATTTTGTTTTATTATTTTAGACGATAATTTATTAAAAATGAAATATTTATTAGCCTACCTTATACCATTGATATCCTTTATTGGGATATACATGGGCAATTATTGGAGTTTTAGTGGCGTTGTGTTTACTTTTGGGATCGTGCCCATTTTTGAGTTAATTTTACCAAAAGACAAAAAAAATTATACCGATCTTGAGATAGCAACTAAATCGAATAATTTTTATTTGGATTTACTTTTATATATTAATGTGATTGTCGTTTTTGGTATCTTATATTATGCGCTACAAAAAGTTATAATTACAAAACCTACTTATCCAGAAGTTGTTGGTATTGTACTAAGCTTGGGAGTAGTCTTAGGATCAAATGGAATAAATGTGGCACACGAATTAGGGCATAGAAAAAGATTATTTGAGCGTATTCTTGGGAAATTACTTTTAATTCCGAGTCATTACACTCATTTTTATATTGAGCATAACAACGGCCATCACATACATGTTTGCACGCCTCAAGATCCATCTACAGCAAAATTTAATCAGTCTCTTTTTAGTTTTTGGATACAAACTGTTAAGGGCACATATAGTAAAGCCTGGAACATTCAAAAAAAATTAAATAAAATTGAAAAACGCACTATGTTTTCTATTAAAAATGATATGTTTTGGTTTACAGTCATTCAAATTAGTTATCTTCTTTTAGTTTATTATTTCTTTGGTTTAATTGGATTATTAGTTGCTTTTTTTTCTGGGATTGTTGGGTTTCTTTTATTGGAAACTATAAATTACATTGAACATTATGGTTTAAAAAGAAATATATTACCATCAGGTAGATATGAACGCGTGAGTGAAAAACATTCCTGGAATTCAAATCACATTTTAGGTCGAATAATGCTGTATGAATTAACCCGACACAGTGATCATCACTTTAAATCACAAAAAAAATATCAAGTTTTAGAATACCATTATGAATCTCCTCAATTACCGTTTGGCTATCCTGCCTCTATGGTTTTATCCTTTTTCCCACCGCTTTGGTTTGCTGTAATGAATAAAAGAATTCCAGCCGAAATGAAATAAAAAATATTCGTGCATTCGTGACTTTATAAATTTTATCTTTGCGCCACACTTCGGCAAGTTCAGTGTTAATCTGATTAAAATATAATTTACAAGAAATGTCAAGACCTGTTAGAGTTCGTTTTGCGCCAAGTCCCACTGGACCGTTACACATTGGTGGTGTTCGTACTGCCTTATTCAATTACTTATTTGCAAAAAAATATAACGGTGTTTTCTATCTAAGAATTGAAGATACAGATAAAAATAGATTTGTTCCTGGTGCAGAAGAATATATCATAGAAGC
>CAMDSN010000157.1 GCA_945907225.1 Flavobacterium psychrophilum
AATACCTCCCATAACCAAACCAACTAAACTTGCCATTATATAAAACTGCAAAGGAGTTGAAATAAAGTATGCAAAGACACATAAAAGCAACCAAAAAGCATTTAAAAAAATTAAGACAACAATATTTCCAAATTTTGAAGAAGCTTTTGACGTGAGTTGGGCACCAATAATAGCTATTAACTGGATTAAAAGGATACAAGTAATTAAGCCCGTTTGACTTTCCTTGGGACTTTGCCATTTTATTTCTTGAGAACCAAAGTAAGTTGCAACTAGCATTACCGTCTGAACCGCCATACTAAAAATAAAGAAGCTTAACAAATATCGCTTTAGTGGGACTATAGACTGTAATAGTTTCCATACTCGTTTTAGTTCTCTAAAGCCATTAAAAATAATTGAAAAAGAAACTTTTTCATTATTAGAATTTCCTTTTGGTAAATAAAAGTAAGTGTATTTACTGAACACTATCCACCAAACGCCAACCATTAAAAAAGAATAGCGCATTGCTTTCATAGCTGCTTCACCTGAAGTTCCTGAAATACCAAAAATTTCAGGTTTCATTATCATTGCCAAATTAACAATCAATAACAATACACTACCAATATAACCCAATGAAAACCCTTTTGCACTAATTTTATCTTGTTGTTCCGGAAATGCGATGTCGGGTAAATAGGAGTTATAAAAAACCAAACTCCCCCAAAAACCAATTAATCCAAAAAAATAAAACGTCAAACTCAATTCTATTTTATTCAAATCAAAAAAATACAATCCAATACAAGAAAGCGCACCTATATAATTAAAGATTTGCATAAATATTTTTTTATTGCCAATGTAATCGGCAATCCCAGAAAGTAATGGTGATAGGATCGCAACACATAAAAATGCGAGTGCAGTTACAAAACTAATTAAAGCCGAGTTTTTAAAATTGTGACCAAAAATAGTAACATAAGGATTTCGGCTGTCAAATAATGCGTTGTAGAAAATCGGAAAAACTGCAGAAGCTATTACTAAACTATATACAGAATTGGCCCAATCATAAAAAGCCCATGCGTTAAGTAATTTTGGATGACCTTTTGGAAGTAATGGCATATTAATATTTTAAAAAAAAATCCATCTCGTTTTCTAAACAAGACGGAATTCAAATATAGTAATTTTTTAGAAGTGAAATAATATTAAAAAGCCACTCCAAATTTTGCAGCTTCGGCTTTCGCTTCAGGCACTAACTTTTTTAGATTGTCTATTCTTGTTTTATCTGAAGGATGCGTACTCATAAATTCTGGCACATTCTTTCCACCCGAGGCAGCTGACATTCTAGCCCAAAAAAGTACCGCCTCATCAGGATTATAACCGGCAATAGCCATTAAAGTCAAGCCAATTTTATCAGCTTCTGATTCATGACTTCTGCTAAAAGGCAACATACCACCAAGCTGAGTAGTTAAACCATAAGCTGTCATGGCCGCTTGTTGAGTAGCTGTACTTTGTTCACTAGTGGCTACGGCAACCGTTATAGCTCCTAGCTGCTGAATAATTCCAGCGCTCATTCGTTGTTGTCCATGGTTTGCTAACGCATGAGCCACTTCATGACCAAGAACGGTAGCCAAACCTGCATCATCTTTAGTAACAGGCAAAATACCTGTGTATACAACAATTTTACCTCCTGGCATACACCATGCGTTTATATCATTGTTTTCAACCAATTTATACTCCCATCGGTAGTCTTTTAAATAACTATCGTATCCATTTGCCGTAAGCCATTTCTGAGCGGCATCTTTTATTTTAATACCAATTTGTTCCACTTTTCTTGCATTTGCAGAACCTGTAATAACTTTGTTCTCTTTTAAAAATGCATCATACTGAGCAAAAGCAGATGGCAATAAATTTTTGTTAGGAACTAATGCTAAAGTATCCTTCCCAGTAAACGGGTTTTTATCACAAGAAACAACTAATGTGATGCATAATAAAAAAAATAATGAGTTTAACGTTTTCATATAAAGTACTTTAAAAAATTAATTATTTAACATTAGAAATGCTTATTTACCAACTGTATACATTTTTGAATTTACAAATCGTTTCTTTTCTAAGGAATCTGGTTTTGCCATTTTTATATGCCATTTCGACTTTTTTTCCATCCATTTAGCGATACTATCCATCCAAACAAAGTTTGCTTTATAACTCGGATGTCTCCCGTCCTTTGCTCTTTCTAAAACTAATTTTTTAGAAGAAAAAAAACAATCGCGATCAATATTCTCTTCATACAATTTATTTATTCCTTTATCCTCAGTCCAATTTGCTGGTCCAATCCATGAGTAAGGAATTCCATTAAATGAACTCACAATACTATCAATTGATTTTTCAGATGCGTCAAAATTGGATTGATAGATTTGATTTAACCCAATTACGAAAAGAATATGCGTAGGTTTATATTCTTTAACCATATTTTTCAAGGTATCATTACTGGCATAAGTCATATCGGTAGAACTATACCATGTTAGTGCCAATGCAATCTCGTGTCCATTTTTTTTACAATAATCATATAACGGATCTCTAAGTCCCTCCACTTGTGAATCGCCTATTATAAGAAATCGCTGAGATGTAGTATCAATTTTTATAATTGGCTTTACCTTTTTGGGTTTTAGGGTTGGTTTCTTTGTTTCATTTTTAAAAAAATCTATGCATAAATCTTTATTCTTCTTTAATGTATAGCCATAATAACTGATTTCCACATCTGAATTGGCATACACAACAAAAAAAGACAAAGCTAGTAACAGGATAATTCCCGATAAAAACATATTAAATCTTGAATTATTTTTCATCCTATTTTATTTGAAAGCGGTAGTAATTATTGGCAAATTAACTTTTTCCAAATCCGTTGCATTAGAATTATAGGAAGAAAAAAGTGCTTCCAATAGCAAATCGGCTTGTAGGGCATAGCCTTGTTTTGTAAAATGTAATTTGTCTTTTGCTGCTAAACCTAGTTTTAACCATTTAAAAAGTGATCCGTCACCTCCCATTTGAGTTGTCATATCCCAATAGGAAAGGGCTTGTTCTTTTGCTAGTGCTTTAAACACCAACCCAATTGGTTTTGTATTTATAGGATACCGATCGTTTGATCGTGTGTCGGGAGGTGAAGTGAGCAAAATTGCCGTATTGGGCAACTGTACCTTTAAACTCGTGATATACTTTCTTACCATCTCTATGTAATTCTCGTAGGTAAAAGATTTTGTATAGGACTCATTTGATCCATAAGAAAATATAATTAAATCGGGATTCAAATCTTTTATTTGGCTTATGGAAAGACTCGAATTGTTACATAAACTTGAAAATTGAGCACCGCCAACCCCGCAATTATTATATATAATTCCTCCTTTTTCAGTATTGTTTAAAAACACCCCGTTTATGTAAAAAGGAGCTAAAACTTTGGGCTGATTCACCGTAAGAACTATTTTATTAATTTGGCTATCAAAATTAAATACTATTTTTTTCCAACCGTTTTTTTCCTCGCTATTTTCGTTAAAGATTATTTTAGAGGGCTTAAATGAAAGTGTGCTATCTTTAATAGTGTTTATAGCTATTATTTCAATAGTGGAAGTGTCATCACCGGTGAAGTAAATAGTTACTTGATTTCCTGTGGCAATTTCATTTTGATATTTTCGCGGCATGATTTCTAAAGACGCATTCTTACTAACCGTTTTAACAGCAAATCCTGTAAATCCAAATTTGAAGTCGTCTTCAGGTTTGAGATGATTCCTGCCCTCCCAAATTCCGGAAAGCACCTTTGTTTTAATATAAAATGGCTTGTAACTGGCTATTGGATACGGAAAAACATTTCCAATACTTGACATCCCAAACTGACTCGAAAAATGATTTCTCATCTCATCAGTAAAATAACCCATTTGCATGTGCGAATCGCCAAGTTGAAGAATGGAAACTGTTTCCCCGTTAGTCTTTATTTTTTTTAATTTATTATAAAAGGGAAGTAAATATTGATCGTTATAAATTTTATTGTTGGATTGCAATGAATCGGTGGCTACTGTTGTATTTTGCGACCATGATACCGTGGCGAAACAAAAACAAAAAAGAAGTAATTGGATTGAAAAAGTTCTTGTGCTTTTCATAAATTAAAATTGAAAATAAATAAATGGCGCTATATCTGTACTTTTTATTTGCAAGGCCAGCTGTAAAAATA
>CAMDSN010000158.1 GCA_945907225.1 Flavobacterium psychrophilum
TATATTTCAAGAAGATCATAAACCGATAAACCATGTAAGTGAGGTAAAGTCAACTTTTTTAATAAAAAAACGAGTTGTTTTACTATGGGTATTCTATTTAATTTTTCTTCTATTGCAACTGACATATTATTTATTTAAAAAGCTTTTAAACTCAAATCCAAATTGTGGACAGAATGTGTCAATGCACCACATGAAATGTAATCTACACCACAATCTGCATATTGGCGGATAGTACTTAAATTAATGTTTCCCGACGACTCGGTTAAACACTTATTGCCTATTAATTCTATGGCTTTTTTGGTATCAGCGATACTGAAATTGTCAATTAAAATTCTATAAACGCCCTCATTTTCTAGTATTTCACGTATCTCATCAAAACTCCTTGCTTCAACAATTATTTTTAAATCTAGTTTATTTGTTTTTAAAAATGCTTTGGTTTTATTTATAGCATTGGTGATGCCTTGAGCAAAGTCATTATGATTATCTTTCAACATAATCATATCATACAAAGCAAATCTGTGGTTCTCACCGCCCCCTATCTTTACTGCCCATTTCTCACATGCGCGAAAACCTGGTGTTGTTTTTCTTGTGTCTAAGACTCGTGTTTTAGTTCCTTCTAATTCCTTTACGTATTGATTTGTTTTGGTTGCAATTGCAGACATTCTTTGCATAGAATTTAACACCAATCGTTCCGCCTTTAATATAGACTGAGAACTCCCTGATACATTAAAAACAATATCGCCATGTTTGACGGGATTGCCGTCCTTAATAAATGTTTCCATTTGTAAGTTGGAATCGACTTTTTTAAATATCATTCTTGCAAAATCTACGCCCGCAATTATCCCAACATCTTTTACTAGTAGTTTTGCTTTTCCAACTGAACTTGATGGTATGCAAGCCAGTGAACTAAAATCGCCATGACCTATATCCTCACGAATTCCGTTATCTATGATGAGATCTAACTCTTTTTGAAACTGTAGTGGTGAAATCATAAATCGCTTATTGATTGGCTAAAATACTATTTAATTTATGTAATTAAAAATGAAAAATGAAATTGATTTGCTATTTTTGCATGACAAATTAAATGCAAAATCATTTTAATTTATTTTATGTATAAATTATTTATCAGACCTTTTTTATTTTATTTTGACCCGGAAAAAGTGCATTATTTTTCGTTTTCATTTATTAAAATCATCTCAAGATTACCGTTTGTTCAAAAAATTTTAACTTCTATATATGAGGTTAATGACAGTCGATTAGAAAGAACTGTTTTTGGATTAAAATTTAAAAATCCGGTTGGCCTCGCTGCTGGGTTTGATAAGGATGCTAAAATTTTTAAAGAGTTATCTAATTTCGGATTTGGTTTTATTGAAATAGGAACGCTAACCCCAAAAGCACAGGATGGTAACCCCAAAAAAAGACTATTTAGACTCAAAAGCGATAGTGCAATTATAAATCGAATGGGATTCAATAATGGTGGTGTTGAAGCTGCAGTAGAACGTTTAAAAAAAAATAAAGGTGTTTTGATTGGCGGAAATATCGGAAAAAACAAAATTACTCCAAATGAAAATGCCCTTGAAGATTATTTAATTTGTTTTGACGCACTGTTTCATTATGTAGATTACTTTGTTGTTAATGTAAGTTCCCCAAACACACCAAATCTTAGGGAACTTCAAGAGAAAAAACCGCTAACTGCTTTGTTAACAAAACTTGAAGAAAGAAATGCAGAATACAAATCTAAAAAACCGATTTTATTAAAAATCGCACCCGATTTAACTGATGAGCAGCTTTTAGATATAATTGAAATAGTTAAGACAACAAAAATTGCCGGGGTGATAGCTACTAATACAACTATTTCAAGAGAAGGGTTGCAATCAAAAAACAAATTTGAAACGGGTGGCTTATCAGGAAAACCCCTTTCAAATCGAGCAACAGAAGTAATCCGTTTTTTATCTGAAAAAAGCAATAAAGCTTTTCCTATTATTGGGGTTGGAGGGATTCACAAACCTGAAGATGCCCTAGAGAAATTGGCAGCTGGTGCAAGTTTAGTCCAGTTATATACTGGATTTATTTATGAGGGACCAAAATTGATTTCAGATATTAATACAGCAATACTCAAAAAAAACGTGGTACTTTAGCCTTATTAAATTCTATTTCTTTGAATCCAACTATTAAAATCATAGAATGTCCTCGTGATGCCATGCAAGGCATTAAAGATATTATTCCTACAAAAGCAAAGATTACGTATTTACAGGCATTGCTAAGAGTCGGATTTGATACGATTGATTTTGGAAGTTTTGTTTCGCCAAAAGCGATTCCACAAATGCAAGACACCGCTGAAGTATTAGCAAATCTTGATTTAACGCAAACAAAAAGTAAATTACTAGCAATAATTGCCAACACTCAAGGGGCTAAAACAGCTTCATCGTACAAAGAAATCCAATATCTTGGTTTCCCGTTTTCAATATCTGAAAATTTTCAGATGAGGAATACACATAAGACAATTTCAGAAAGCTTAGTTACCCTAAAAGAAATTTTAGATATTGCCAATAACACAGATAAAGAAGTTGTAGTATATCTTTCTATGGGGTTTGGGAATCCATATGGTGATCCTTGGAATTCAGGAATTGTTGGAGAATGGACTGAAAAACTTGCCGTAATGGGAGTGAAAATTTTATCCCTTTCAGACACTATTGGTAGTTCAACTCCTGAAACAATAACGTATTTATTTAGTAACTTAATTAAACAATATCCTTCAATTGAATTCGGAGCTCATTTACACACGACTCCTGATAAATGGCATGAAAAAGTAGATGCAGCCTTCAATTCTGGTTGCAAAAGATTTGACGGAGCTATATTAGGTTTTGGTGGCTGTCCTATGGCAAAAGATGAGTTAACAGGAAATATGCCAACAGAAAAGCTCCTCTCCTATTTTACTTCGAAAAAAGAAACTACTAATTTAAATTCAATTAGTTTTGAGAGTGCTTATAACGAATCAAAGAAAATTTTCGATATTTATCATTAAAGATCACACACTATTTATCTTTATTTTAATAATATTTTACTACATTTGCTCGCAATTTAACTACAACGCTAAACTAAGTTTGGCCTAAACTACAAATTGCAATGAAAGCACATACTTCAAAAATCGTTGGCGAGGGACTAACCTATGACGACGTGCTATTGATTCCTAATTATTCTACTGTTTTGCCAAGAGAAGTTAGTATTCAATCTAAGTTTTCAAGAAATATTACTTTAAATGTTCCTATTGTCTCAGCTGCGATGGATACTGTTACCGAAAGTGCAATGGCAATCGCTATGGCGCAAGAAGGTGGCATTGGCGTTTTACACAAAAACATGTCTATTGAACAGCAAGCAGCGAAAGTAAAAAAAGTTAAACGTGCGGAGGCTGGTATGATAATAGACCCTATTACACTACCTTTAAATTCTACTGTAGGAGATGCCAAAGCTATTATGAAAGAACATGGTATTGGTGGAATTCCCATTGTAAATGAAAACTTAATTTTAAAGGGAATTGTTACTAATAGAGATTTGCGTTTTGAAAAAATAAATTCCAGATCAATTTTGGAAGTTATGACAGCAAAAAATCTCGTAACTGCAGCTTTAGGCACAACTCTTTTAGAAGCTGAGAGTATTTTACAAGAAAATAAAATTGAAAAACTCCCGGTAGTTGACTCTGATTTTAGATTAGTTGGATTGATAACATTTAGAGACATCACTAAATTAGCTCAAAAGCCAGTTGCCAATAAAGATAGTTATGGTCGGTTGCGCGTTGCTGCGGCAATTGGTGTTACTACAGATGCTGTTGAGAGAGCTTCGGCGCTTGTAAAAGCTGGAGTGGACGCGGTAGTTATAGACACAGCTCATGGACATACGAAAGGAGTGATTGATGTTTTAAAATTAGTTAAATCAAAATTTCCAAAATTGGATGTGATAGTTGGTAATATAGCCACTGCTGAGGCCGCAGTTTTTTTAGCTGAAAATGGTGCCGATGGGGTTAAAGTAGGAATAGGACCTGGATCAATTTGCACAACACGTGTTGTAGCAGGTGTTGGATTTCCTCAATTCTCAGCAATTATAGAGGTTGCTGCTGCTTTAGCAGGAACTGGAGTTCCGGTTATTGCAGATGGTGGAATTCGTTACACAGGAGATATTCCCAA
>CAMDSN010000159.1 GCA_945907225.1 Flavobacterium psychrophilum
AGCTTGAATAATTTTTTCTGGTGGTACCATTACTCCCAAATCGATGATTTCAAAATTGTTGCAGCCTAAAACTACGGCTACTATATTTTTACCGATATCGTGTACATCGCCTTTTACCGTTGCCATTAAAACTTTTCCAGCCGATGATGATTTTCCGTCTTTTTGCGCTTCGATGTAGGGCAAAAGATAAGCTACTGCTTTTTTCATTACACGAGCTGATTTTACCACTTGAGGCAAAAACATTTTTCCGCTTCCGAATAAATCGCCAACGACATTCATTCCAGCCATTAAGTTGATTTCGATAACATCAATAGCTTTTTCTGAAGTTGCTCTGGCTTCTTCTACGTCTATTTCTATAAATTCGTCTATTCCTTTTACCAATGAATGGGTTAATCGGTCTTGAATCGAGTCATTTCGCCAAGCTGCTATTTCTTTTTCATTGGCTTTAAAATCGCCTTTGAAAGATTCGGCCAAATCTAATAATCGTTCTGTAGCATCTTCTCTTCTGTTCAGTAAAACATCTTCAACGTGTTCTAATAAAATTGGATCAATTTCATCATAAATCTCCAGCATTTCCGGATTTACAATTCCCATGGTCATACCGTTTTTAATGGCGTGATATAAGAACGCCGAATGCATGGCTTCACGCACTTTGTCATTCCCACGAAATGAAAACGAAACATTACTCACGCCACCTGAAATTCCGGCATGCGGCAAGTTTTCTCTAATCCATTTTGTAGCTCGGAAAAAATCTAAAGCGTTTAATTTGTGTTCGTCCATTCCCGTAGCTACTGGAAAAATATTTGGATCGAAAATGATATCTTCCGCAGGAAAATGGACTTCATTCACCAGAATATCATAACTTCTTTTACAGATTTCTATTCTACGTTCGTAATTATCGGCTTGACCTTTTTCATCAAAAGCCATTACGATTACAGCTGCTCCATATCGTTTTATCAACTTGGCATGATGAATAAAAGCGGTTGCTCCTTCTTTCAATGAAATGGAATTCACAACACCTTTTCCCTGAATTACTTTCAGACCCGCTTCGATGATTTCCCATTTAGAACTGTCGACCATAACAGGAACTCGAGCAATATCGGGTTCGGCTGCAATTAGGTTTAAGAACTTGGTCATAGCATAAACGCCGTCCAGCATTCCTTCGTCCATATTGACGTCGATGATTTGAGCACCACCTTCTACTTGGTCGCGAGCTACCGAAAGGGCTTCATTGTATTTCTCTTCTTTGATTAACCGGAGGAATTTTCGCGAACCTGTTACATTAGTACGTTCGCCGACATTGATAAAATTGGATTCGGGAGTTACGATAAGTGGCTCCAACCCTGACAACTTCAAGTATTTGGTTGTCGGTTGTCGGTTGTCGGTTGTCGGTAAAGCAGTTATATTTATCATAATTTTCGGTAATAATTTATGAAGCCATTTAGCAATCTCTTGCAAACTTGAATACTATTATTAACATTTTCAAATTGCTCCTTTGTAATATATTGCTGATCTAAAGCAATAAAAAATTGGGTTTCCACTTCGTATAAAGATCCACGGGAAATATGCAAAAAATTGATTGTGTCTTTTGCTGACTGTCTCCCGCAACCTTCGGCAATATTAGAGGAAACCGACACTCCTGCCCTCCTTAATTGATTTGTTAATCCAAACTGTTCTTCTTTTGGAAACGATTTTGTTAATCCGTAAATATGATTTAC
The DNA here is from genome assembly GCA_945907225.1 of Flavobacterium psychrophilum. Lineage (GTDB taxonomy): Bacteria > Bacteroidota > Bacteroidia > Flavobacteriales > Flavobacteriaceae > Flavobacterium > Flavobacterium psychrophilum_Q. Next base: position 1,719 of record CAMDSN010000159.1, read on the forward strand.
GAGTTTTCTGCTTTCCTGCCAAACTTCTAAATCTGTATAATCTTTATTCATAAATTGATGCTCTTTTTAAAAACCGACAACCGACAACCGACATCCATCAACCATCACCAACAACTGACAACTTTCTCGGTTTAAACTCTGCTGCAACTTCTGCAATAGCTTTAATATGCTCTGGGGTTGTGCCGCAACAACCACCTATAATGTTAATTAAATTATCTTGTAAATATTCTTTGATTAATACCTGCATTTCCTCTGGTGTTTGGTCGTATTGACCGAAAGCATTAGGTAAACCTGCATTAGGATGTGCTGAAATATTCAATTGAGTATTCATAGCCAAACGTTTTAAATACGGCTTTAATTGATCGGCGCCAAGTGCGCAATTAAATCCGATACTTAATAAATCGATATGTGCAATTGAAATAAGAAATGCCTCGGCAGTTTGTCCCGACAATGTCCTGCCGGAAGCATCGGTAATTGTTCCCGAAACCATTATTGGAATGTCTAAACTGCGTTCTTCCTTTACCTCTTCAATCGCAAATAGCGCTGCTTTGGCGTTTAAAGTGTCGAAAATAGTTTCAACTAATAAAACATCACAACCACCATCAATTAACGCTTCGACTTGCTGTTTGTAAGCTATTCGTAAATCATCAAAAGTGACTGCTCGAAATCCTGGGTCGTTAACATCTGGACTCATGGAAGCTGTTCTATTGGTAGGTCCGATGGAACCAGCTACAAAACGCGGTTTGTCGGTAAATTCATCGGCAACCTGGCGGGCAATTTTAGCCGATTCATAATTGAGTTCGTAAACTAAATCTTCTAAATGGTAATCTGCCATTCCGATGGTGGTGCTGGAGAAAGTGTTTGTCTCTACAATATCGGCTCCTGCATGAAAATAAAGGCGATGTACGTTTTTTACCGCATCGGGTTGTGTAATAGAAAGCAGGTCATTGTTTCCTTTCAAAGTATGTGGGAAATCCTTAAATCTGTCACCTCGAAAATCTTCTTCCGAAAAGTTATTTCGTTGCAACATGGTACCCATAGCACCGTCGAGCACTAGGATTCTATGTTTAATAGCTTCTTGAATTTTTGACATATAAATAGTTTCAACTATCAAAAGTTGTTGTTTAAATTATATGTTATCATGAAAGTTGAGAAGAATTCTCGGGGTTATCTTTTCTTTACTAATCTGTTGTGACAGATCCTAAAATAAATTCAGGATAAAGATAGAATGTAGCACCTTCCCACCGCGGCGGAGGTTGCTAAGCTTTCAACGGGTCTATTCCCTCCAGCTTTCGTGATAACAAACAATATGTTAATGAACGGTGCAAATATCTTATTGATATTTATTAAAAGCAAATTATTTAGAATTATTTTCTAAAAAAAGTAAATGGGTTTGTATAATATAGATTAAAAATCTATAAAACAGGATTTTATAAGATAATCTATCGGAATACTGCCCAAATAATACAATAAAAATAAAAAAATAGCTCAAGTTTTTTTGTTTCCCATTTAGTCTTTATACATTTGCAATCTATAATAAAGGAGGAAAAATTTGAACTGATTGCAACCTCGTAAAAAAATGCTAAAGCAGCTTTTCTACTTTAGTATTTCGTTACAATCTCCCTTTATTTTTATTATTAATTTTAAACTAAAAATATAGTTATGGCTTATTTATTTACGTCGGAGTCAGTTAGCGAAGGACATCCAGACAAAGTTGCAGATCAAATTTCTGATGCACTTATTGACAATTTTTTGGCTTTTGATCCCGAATCAAAGGTAGCCTGTGAAACATTGGTAACTACCGGACAAGTTATTCTTGCGGGAGAGGTGAAGTCTAATACTTATTTAGATGTACAACAAATTGCAAGAGAGGTTATTCGTAAAATTGGATATACTAAAAGTGAGTATATGTTTGAAGCAGATTCTTGCGGCGTTTTGTCAGCAATTCACGAGCAATCTTCTGATATTAATCAGGGAGTAGACAAAGCAAATAAAGAAGATCAAGGAGCAGGCGATCAGGGAATGATGTTTGGGTACGCAACAAATGAGACTGAAAATTATATGCCATTGGCTTTAGATTTATCGCATGCCTTGTTGATTGAACTTGCCAATATTAGAAGGGAAAATAACGAGATAAAATATTTACGTCCAGATGCAAAATCTCAAGTAACTTTAGAGTATTCAGACGACAACAAACCACAACGAATTGATGCTATTGTAATCTCAACGCAGCATGATGATTTTGCAGCTGAGGCTGAAATGTTGGCTAAAATTAAAAGTGACTTGGTTGGGATTTTGATTCCGAGAATTAAAGCTAAATACCCTCAATATGCGCACTTGTTTAACGACCAAATCACCTATCATATTAACCCAACTGGTAAGTTTGTTATTGGTGGGCCACACGGTGATACGGGCTTAACAGGCAGAAAAATTATTGTGGATACATATGGTGGAAAAGG
>CAMDSN010000160.1 GCA_945907225.1 Flavobacterium psychrophilum
AGTATATGAGAAGTTGCTGGCTTTTCGTGTTCCCAAAAATAAGCATTTCCATTAATAACATTTGTGCCTCCGACTGAGAAAGTTCCGTTAGTATAGTTGATCGTATAGCCGCTATTTTCCAATAAGAATAAATTTAAATTAATTGCTGAAGGATAAGGATTTCCGGTGAGGGTACTATTTGGATATTGATCTGCTCCAGTGGGTCCTGCTACGCTAATGCTAATAGTGCCATCATTGGGTTTTCCTCTAAAGTCATATCGCTGATAGTCGTTAAGTCCGCCAGCACCTGTGGGATTATTTAAGGTTGCTTCATCAATTCCGGCTAGCGTATCATCGCCTGAAACACCTTTCATGGTAAATCCTAACCCACTGGCAACATTTCCAGATTGTCCAACATAAACCCAGTTGGAATAGTTGTTTGCAGCAGTATATTTATAGAGCCATTGGTTAGATATCGTTAAAGCAGAATTTGTTGTTGTTCCATTGTAGCTAGATGTAAACGTTGGATTTTGAAAATTTATTTTATCGACAGGTCTTTTTATCGTTTGGTTTAATTGAAAATCGGCATTTCCAAAGGTTGTAGAAGATAAACCTACTGGGGAACACCAATAATTGTATCCAAAATTATTTGCAGTTCCTTCTTGATATACTGATAAATTCCCACTTCCTCTATTGGTTGAACTTCCTGTTGTCCCCTGTAAAAATTGGCCATAATTTCTTAGATAAAAATTGCTATTCGTTCCATTTAGCTCAAGGTTCCCTTGGGCATAAACTAAACTCCCTTTGTTGTAAACATAACTATTATCTGAAACATAAATCTGCCCAACAACATTATGAATAAAGAGAAGGGAAAGAATGGAAAAAAAAGTTGATTTCATAAAAAAATATTCCTATCAAATATATAAAACATATAGTTTACTTGGCATTTAAATATAACCTAATTTTTAGGATGGATTTTTAACGTGTTTGATTCAATAATTAATTTCGATTTTTAAAATTAGTTGTTGCCGTTAATTCTGCTATTTTAATAATCAGTTCTGTAGCTTTTTGGATGCTTTCAACGGGAACATACTCATACTTTCCATGAAAATTATGGCCGCCTGCAAACAGGTTAGGGCAGGGTAAACCCATATAGGATAATCTACAGCCATCTGTTCCTCCGCGAATTGGTTTTATGAGGGGTTTAATGCCTATCGCTAGCATTGCTTTCTCAGCTAAATCTACTATAAACATTACTGGTTCTACTTTTTCTTTCATATTATAGTACTGGTCTTTTATGGTCGTAATGACTATATCTTCCCCAAATTGTTCCCCAAATATTTTATTTAATTTTGCTGTAATAGCTACTACTTTTTCTTTTCGTTTATTGAATTTTATCATATCATGATCGCGAATGATAAATTCCAGTTTGGTTTCTTCAATGGTTCCATTTATTCCCGTGATATGAAAAAAGCCTTCGTAATCTTTAGTCTCTTGTGGCGTTTCATTTTTTGGCAATTCGTTTATAAAATCATTAGCAATTAGCATTGAATTAATCATTTTACCTTTAGCATATCCAGGATGTACACTTTTACCTTTAAAAATAACTTTAACTCCCGCCGCATTAAAATTCTCATATTCCAGTTCTCCAATTTGACTTCCATCCATTGTATAGGCCCAATCAGCGCCAAATTTCGCTACATCAAATAAATCAGCGCCACGACCAATTTCTTCATCTGGGGTAAATCCTACACGGATTTTACCATGTTTAATTTGTGGGTTGTTAACTAAATACTCCATGGCTGTAACAATTTCTGTTATCCCAGCTTTGTCATCCGCTCCTAATAGGGTTAATCCGTTAGTAGTAATTAGAGTTTGGCCCTTGTATAAGAGCAAATCATTAAAATAATTTGGAGATAAGATTATATTTTGTTCTTTGTTTAATATAATGTCGCCCCCATCATAGTTTAAAATCACTTGTGGCTTTACATCTTTACCTGTAAAATCTGGAGTTGTATCAAAGTGAGCAATAAAACCAATTGTAGGCACCTCATGATCTACATTAGAAGGCAAAGTGGCCATGATATAGCCATGTTTATCTATGGAAACATCAGTTAAGCCTATTGTGTTTAATTCTTCTACGAGTTTATTGGCTAGGTCAAATTGTTTTGAGGTGCTTGGAGTTGTTTCTGAATTTGGATCTGATTCGGTGTCTATCGTAACATAGCTTATAAAACGGTCAATTATATGTTGCATTTGATTTTATTTTTTACAAATATAATTAATCTCACAAACACTTTTGTTGTTGGAGCGCGTCATTACAAATATTATTTTAAAAAAAAGTAAAATAATTATGATCTGTTTTCATGGTATTACATATCAAAAAAATGATTTGATTGTGAAAAAATTTAAAAGTCAATTAAAGTTAAAAATGTATCTTTGCCATCTAGCATATATTACTACTAACTAAATAGGTTAATTTGTTTTTTCAATGATTGCAAACGAAAGCCAGACAAAATTAGAGTGTTACTTTCAGCAATTTCGTAAACATATTATCGGAATTGACCAAGAGTTTGAAACCCCATTTGGGCAAAAGAAAATTATATATACCGACTGGACAGCTAGTGGAAGGTTATATCGGCCAATAGAGGAAAAATTAATAAACGATTTTGGACCATTTGTAGCTAATACTCACACTGAAACTACTGTTTCTGGGACAGCTATGACTAAAGCTTATCATGAGGCAAAGGCTATTATAAAGAGGCATGTTAATGCTAATAGTAATGATGTATTGATTAATACAGGTACTGGTATGACAGGTGTAGTAAACAAGTTTCAGCGAATTCTTGGCTTAAAAATACCTGAAAGTCTTAAAGAGTTTGTAACTATTCCAAATGATATAAAACCAGTTGTTTTTATATCTCATATGGAGCATCATTCAAATCAAACATCATGGCTAGAGACTATTGCAGAAGTTGTAATCATTCCACCAGATGATGAAGGATTGTTTTGTTTAAATCAGTTACAAAATTTACTTAAAAAGTATAAAGATAGACGCTTCAAAATCGCATCCATTACATCTTGCTCAAACGTTACGGGTATTCAAACACCCTATCATGAAGTTGCTAAGATCATGCACAAAAACAACGGTGTTTGTTTTGTTGATTTTGCATGTTCTGGGCCCTATGTATCAATCGATATGCATCCTGATGATGAAAGCTATTTGGATGCCATTTTCTTTTCTCCTCACAAGTTTTTGGGAGGCCCTGGAACGTCTGGTGTTTTAGTATTCAATAAAAATTTATATCATAATACGATTCCGGATTGTCCGGGTGGAGGCACAGTTTCATGGACCAATCCCTGGGGTCAACATGAGTATATTGATGATATAGAAGATAGAGAAGACGGTGGGACCCCAGGTTTTCTTCAAGTTATTAAAACCGCCCTAGCAATTAAATTAAAAGAGAAGATGGGGATTGATAATATTTTGAAACGCGAACATGAGATTACCAAATATATTTTTTCAGATTTAAGTCAGGTTAATACTATTCGCATTTTAGCAAAACAACATCAAAATCGATTAGGAGTTGTATCTTTTTATATTGATGATTTACATTTTAATCTTGGGGTTAAATTATTGAATGATAGATATGGAATACAAACACGAGGTGGATGTAGTTGCGCCGGAACTTATGGTCATTATTTATTGCACGTAGATAAAGAAATGTCAAATGATTTAGTGTGTCAAATCACTTCTGGAGATTTAATAAAAAAGCCAGGATGGATAAGAATGTCTATTCATCCAACCACTACATCTGAAGAAATAAAAATGGTTTGCGACGCTATAAAAGAATTAGCAAAAAACCATCAAGAATGGTCTTTAGATTATGTTTACAATAGTAAAACTAATGAATTTGCACATAAAAATTTTACAACAAACGAGAAAGAAATTATTAAAAACGGATTCGATTTCTAGCTATTCAAGATCTTTTCTATGTTTCCATCGGTTATGCGTCCACAAATAAAATTCAGGTGCTTCTAAAATTTGGTTTTCAACCCTTTTTAAAAAATCATCAGAAATAGAAAAGTTAGGTTCGTCTTTTGGATTATCTGCCATTAGCTCAAAAGTTGCTTCATAATAGCCACGTTTAACTTTTTTATTCTTTAAAAAAATAACATTCAT
>CAMDSN010000161.1 GCA_945907225.1 Flavobacterium psychrophilum
TTATAAATTAGAATTACACCGTTGGTTTAATATGTTTACATTATGTTTTGGTACCGATCATTTTCATCCTAATGGAGCTACCGTAATGCAACATTTTCAAAAAAAACTTCATATTTCTCCCAAAAAAATGACTTTGGTTTATAGAGGAAGGAATTCAAAAAATTATGAAGTCACACCGATATCAAAATCAGAATTAGGGATTGAGAGTGATAAATTAGTTTTGATTAATGTTGGAAGACAGGATTTTGCAAAAGGCCATGATATTTTAATTGAAGCCATTTCTCTTTTACCAGAAACTTTACTACAAAAAATTATTATACTTATAGCTGGTAGAGAGGGAAATTTAACAATAGCATTGAATAATCTAATAGTTGAAAAGAATTTAGAAGAAAAAATTATCTTTTTGGGACATAAAACTGAAGTTCCTGCTCTATTGAAAATGGCTGATATTTTTGTGTTTCCTTCTCGATTTGAAGGATTGCCTGGAGCTCTTATAGAAGCTGAAGCAGCAGGGTTACCAATTATTTGTAGTCATTTACCAATGATGCTAGAAGTTGTTGAGCCAAATCAAAATGCTTTGACATTTGATATTAATAAGATTCAAGAATTTACTGATTCTATAGCATTACTGATTAATGATGCCAACTTAAGATTAAAATTTGGACACCGAAGCCGCGAACTATTTGAAGAAAGGTTTCAATTAGAGTCAGTTCATCAATCTATGATGGAATTGTATACTAACTTGATGAATAAATGATAATTTTTCAGATTATTCAAAAACCTCAATACAGGGGTGCTGAAATATTTGCCTTAAACTTGTCCGAATATTTAAAAAAATTAGGTCATAGTGTTATTACAATAGCATTATTTGAATCTGAAAATAATTTCAAAAAAAATCAAGATTTAATCTTATTACATAGACCTTATCATAAAAGGAATTATGATTACATTGGATGGAAAAAAATAGCTAAACTAATTTTCGATTTCAAACCTGACATTATTCAGTGCAACTCTGGTGATACTCTAAAATATATGGTTTTTTCAAAGACAATCTTTAGATGGCAAACACACTTAATTGAGAGAAATGCAAGTTTAGTTGGGAGTTATATTGCCAATCCAATAAAAAAATGGGCAGTAGGCAAACTTTATCAAAAAGCCACTTTTATAATTTCAGTTTCAAACAAATCAAAAGAAAATTTACTTTCCTTGTATCCATTTCTCAAGGGGAAAACAGTTGTTGTACCGGTAGGTATTGAAAATAATGCAACAGAGAATGTAGCATGGTATAACGGACATGAAGCAGATTATCATCTAATACATGTTGGTGGTTTCACTTTTGAAAAGAATCACAAAGGGTTAATCACAATTTATAAAAAATTTCTAGAAAAATTTCCTAATTCACATTTACATTTATTGGGTGATGGACCTTTAATGGTAACTGTGCAAAAATTTGTAAACGAGATTGGATTATCCAAAAACATTACTTTTTATGGTTGGGTTGAAAAACCAATACCTTATATTTCCAAAGCAAATTTGCTAGTTCTGCCGAGTATAATTGAAGGATTACCTAGTGTTCTTTTAGAGGCTATGATGGTCAAAACAACTATCATTGCATATGATGTAGGTGGTGTTTCCGAAATCATAGAAAATCTAAAAACAGGTTATTTAGTTCCAAAAAATGATGAAAAACTTTTTTTAGAAGCTATGATAAAAGCAGTTGAATTTAATGATAATACTGTAAAGAACAATGCTTTTGAATTGATTACTAAAAATTATAAAATGGAAGGCTTAGCTAAACAATTTGAAAATCATTACATTAACATTGTTAAAGCTAATTATAAGATATCATGAAAGTAGGTATTCTTTTGGATGATTTAACGGTAACTATTTGGGTATCATATGTAATTGATTTTATAGAAAAGCATCCCAATATCGAGATTGCTTTTATTGCTGTAAATCAATCCAAAAGTAAAGGCGCTTCGTCTTCAATAGTTTATCGTGCTTTGAGAATGATGGATAGAAAGATGTTTAAAGCAACAGGAAATCCTTTCAAAAAAGTAAAACTTGATTTGAAATCAATTGATATTCTTGAAATTGTTCCTCAAGAAACTCGTTTTTCGGATCGTTTTTCGGATGAAGATGTAGCTAAAATAAAAGGATACGAAGTCGATTATATGTTGCGCTTTGGATTTAGAATTCTAAGAGGTGATATTTTAAATTCTTCCAAATACGGAATATTAAGTTTGCATCATGGAGATACAGATACCTATAGAGGTGGTCCGCCAGCTTTTTGGGAAGTTGTCAATAAATCCCCAATCAGTTGTGTTAGTTTGCAATTATTGACAGAAACTTTGGATGGAGGCATTGTTTTAGACAAAGCTTTTCAACGAACCGATTTAACAGGATTTTACAGAAATCAGTGCAAATTATATTATGCAGGAATTGAATTAGTTACCAATTTTTTAACTAAATGTGTTGAATACAATTCAGAAGAATGGATTGAAACCAGGAAAAACTGTTTCCCGAAAAAAATATATTCTGATACACTTTATACCAATCCTACTAATGGTAAAGCATTGAATATTTTGATTAACTTTTCTCTTTCTTCATTAAAGAGAATTATTTACCAAGTATTTTATCAAGAGCAGTGGCAATTGTTATTGATGCCTACTTCTTCCAATTGGAATGAATTAACGATGTATCGTTCGAATATATTAGTGCCACCGAAAGATCGCATATGGGCAGATCCGTTTTTTGTTGAACATGACACTAAAAAATATCTTTTTTTTGAAGAATTTATAACTAATAAAAAGAAAGCTCATATTTCTTTTTTTGAATTAGATTCAAACTATAATCCTACTACAAAAGAACCTGTTATAGCTATAAATGAAAGTTTTCATTTATCCTATCCTGGTGTATTTACTGATGCTAATGTTCATTATTGTGTTCCTGAAAGTGCTTCAAATGCATCACTTACATTATACCAATCTATGGCATTTCCTTTTCAATGGAAACCAATAAAGACATTGTTTGATACTAGTAAAATTTATGACCCTACTTTTATAAAGCACGGAGGAATATGGTTCCTATTTTGTACTCAAAAAGTATTTTCTGAGTCTAGTAGTGATATGTATTTACATATTTATTTCACAAAGGATTTGCTACATGAGCCCTTACAAAATCATCCTTTAAATCCCATTTATAGAGATGCCAGAATAGCAAGACCTGCTGGAGCTATTTTTAAAGATGTAAATAATAAATTGATTCGACCAGTCCAATGTTGTGTGCCAAGATATGGTCATAGTATTCAATTTTATGAAATTGAAAAACTTTCTACTGAAGCTTTTTCTGAAAAAGTTATTACAGGAATAAATCCAAATTGGGAGAAGAATATATTAGGAACACATACTTTTAATTATACTAATGGTTTGTTATGCAGCGATATTCAAGTAAAAAGAGCTAAGTTTTTGTAAATGAGCGATAAAAAGTTGACAATTTTAATGCTAGTCACCAAAAGGCAGTTTAGAGGTGCTGAGATTTCGGCTTATAATTTATCTAAAACTTTGGTTGAAAAAGGGCATAAAGTTATTTGGGTAGGATTATATTCCTTTGAAGGAGAAAATCCATTAAATTTAGAAGGATCTATTAATGTTGACTTGCCTGACTCTAAGTTTTGGTTATCTTATAGAAAGCTAAAAACATTGGCAGAGCTATATTCAAAGTATACGCCAGATATCGTTCAAGCAAATGGTAGTGATACGCTTCGTTATGTAGTTTTTTTAAAGATATTAGGGATGAAACCTAAAATTATTTATAGAAATATAAGCATAATCAGTAAGTGGATTAATACTAAACCTAAATATTATCTTTTCAGATATTTGTTTTCCAAAACTGACAAAATAGTTTCTGTTGGAGAAGAAGCACTTCAAGATTTCAATCACTTTTTTAAGTTCTCTGCAAGTAAAGCTCAAGTAATAAGAAGAGGAATTCCAATACTACAACCTAATTTGACAGAAGTTGAGTTAATTAAGAAACAGTATTATATCTCGAATGATAATTTTGTTTTTATTCACATTGGTCATTTTTCAGTAGAAAAAAATCATGAATTTTTAATTAAAGTTTGGGAAACACTAGTTTCTAGGCATGACAATATTAAGC
>CAMDSN010000162.1 GCA_945907225.1 Flavobacterium psychrophilum
CTTTGAGTAAAAGCTTTTCTTACTTGGGCATTAGCAGTATTAGACATGCCTATAAAAATAGCCAATATTAAAACAAGATATCTAAGCTTAGTTACGATTGAATTAAAGTATAAATTTTTCATATTTTTTTTATCTCAATTATTAATTAGTGTCTCCTTTTTCTACGTTGTAAAAAACACTATATTTCTCATTAATACCTATTATCATGTTTGATATAGCCTGTGCATTAGTATCAAAACTTGATAAAAAATAAATATATTTTAAGTTCTTAAAGCTAGAAAACAGTTCCAAGTTGAAAGTAGAATTTAATTGGTTCTTATTTTCTAGTTTAATAGTTACTATTTCAATATTATTTTTTAATGAAATAGCAGTATTTAAATTATTTAACGAATTAAAATCTGTAAAAAGATTTTTTGGTTTTTCACCAAATATTTTTTCAACATCTGAAAAATAATAAATAGAAGGTTGGGTGTTGTATATTAAACTTTTAACGTTCTGAACATTTAATGAATTAGTCAATGACTCATTAGCCATTCTTAGAGTACCATTTGCAGGTGATAAGAAATCGTTTATGTCAACTACATTCATGCTAGGAACTTCTTCTGAAATTTCATTTGAAATTTGAGCAAAAAGGATTGCTTGATAAAAAGTAAGCAATAGTAAAATAATAGTTTTTGTTTTCATAGAAATAGATTTGGTGTGTGTTTTTTAAAATTTCAATCAGTGTTTAAATATTTGGTAGGTTCAAAAGGTTAAATTTTTTTATTATATAATTTTAGGTTTTATAATTATGGATACAAATGTACATCGCATTTATAGTTATCAATATTTATTCTATAAGTTACCTAAATAGTCGTTAAAATTCCATTTTTATACTTTTTTGTTCCTTTTAGTCGATTTTTTTTAAAATTATAATTTAGGTCACGAAAGTAGATTCAATTTTTTAAAACCACAAATAAAAACATCGATTAAATGCAAATTTAATGGTTAAAATACATTTATACCTATTTTTATATGTAAAAATACTACAAAAAAATAGCTTTTTTTAACTTTTAAATAATTGTAAAAATGTATTCTTTAATTAAAATTTCATCAGTTACATTCAAACTACTTAACTAAGTGGTTTAATTTTATTAAAATCATTGTATTTTTAACTATCGTTTTAAAATAAACAAATATCTTTTCAAACTATCATTTTTTAGATTTATAAAAATAAAATACAATACAATACAATGAAACAACTATTTTTAATTAGACATGCTAAATCGAGTTGGGATATTAATGTTAATGATATTGAAAGGCCAATAAATTCAAGAGGTTTAAATGATTCAAATTTGGTTTCGCTACATGTAAAGGATCTATTTCCCGAAAAAAAAATGATTTGGTGCAGTACAGCCAAAAGAGCTTTTCAAACGGCGGCTGTTTATTCCAAAAACAATTTGTTTTCAGTTGATGAGATTATATATAAAGACGATTTATATACATTCAATGAATTACGTTTGGAACAAATTATAAAATCTTGTCCAAATACTTGTTCAAGTTTAGTTGTTTTTGGACATAATGAGGCAATCACAAATTTTGTCAATACCTTTGGGAACATTTTTGTAGAAAATATTTCTACTTCTGGTTTCGTAAATATTATATTTGACAGTCCAACATGGAACACAATAAAAAATGGTAAAACAAATTCAATTATTTTTCCAAGAGATTTAAAATAAAATGAGCACAAAATCCCAATATCGTTATATAGACAGAGAAAAAAGTTGGCTTGCTTTCAATGCAAGAGTGTTACAAGAAGCTGCTGATGAGTCGGTTCCGCTTTTAGAAAGACTACGTTTTATTGGAATTTTCTCAAACAATTTAGATGAATTTTTTCGTGTGCGATTTGCTGCCATTCGTAGGCTAAGTTTGTCAGGCCTTACGGGTGAAAAAATTTTGGGTGGTATTTCGGCTCAACAACTTGTTAAAGACATCACTAAAATTGTGATCAAACAACAAACAGAAAGTTTACAAGTATTGCAGCAAATTGAAAATGAACTGGTAAAACAGAATATCATTATCATTAATGAAAATCAAATATCAGATGAGCACGAAAACTTTATAAAGGATTTTTTCATTCAAAAGATTAGTCCAGAGCTGGTAACTATTATCTTAAATGACTTGGCTGAATTTCCTTTATTAAAAGATACTTCAGGTTACCTTGCTGTTAAATTGGTAATGAAATCAAAACAAAAAAATGCAACAATCGGTTTTGTGAAAGCCAAATCGGAGGTGCGTTATGCAATTATTGAAATTCCAAAAAACACAAATCGAATCGTTCAACTCCCAATTAAAGACGGAAAACAATATTTAATTATGCTCGATGATTTGATTCGGTATAATTTGAGTAGTATTTTTAATATTTTTGAGTATGAAAGTATCTCGGCACACATGATTAAGATTACTCGTGATGCCCAATTAGATATTGATAGTGATATGAGTAAAAGTATGCTCGAAAAAATTGCCACTTCTGTTAAGGAAAGACGAATAGGTGAACCTGTTCGTTTTGTTTATGATAAAAGTATAGGTAAAGACACCTTGAAATTTTTTCTCTCAAAAATGGGTATTGATGTAACTGACGGGGTAATCCCTGGGGGTAGATATCATAATCGCCGCGATTATATGAACTTTCCTAATTTAGGTCGTTTTGATTTATTATATCCGCCTAGAATTCCACTTCCTGTGGAAGGCCTTTCATTAGACGGAAGTATTTTAAGTAAAATTGCTGAAAAAGATTATTTGATAAATGCCCCATTTCAATCGTTTTCATATCTCATCAAATTTTTGCGAGAAGCCGCTCTTGATCCTAAAGTAACATCCATAAAAATAACTTTGTATCGTTTAGCTAAGAATTCACAAATCATTAGCTCCCTTATAAATGCAGCAAAAAACGGTAAGAAAGTTACAGTACAAATCGAATTGCAAGCTCGTTTTGATGAAGCAAGTAATATTTCCTACGCCGAGCAAATGCAGCAAGAAGGAATTGAACTGATATTTGGTATAAAAGGACTTAAAGTTCACAGTAAAATATGTTTGGTTGAACGCATTGAAGAAGGAAAACTTAAAAGATATGGCTTTATCTCCACGGGAAATTTTAATGAAAATACGGCTAACATATATACTGATTTAACGCTATTTACGAGTCATCAACAGATTTTGAAAGACGTTTCCAGAATATTTGATTTCTTCGACGTTAATTACAGACTTCATAGATATAAGCATTTAATTGTATCTCCTCACTACACTAGATCAAAGTTGTACAAATTAATAGAAAGAGAAATAGACAATGTTAATTTGGGACTTCCTGCTTATATTAACTTAAAAATGAATAGTATTTCAGATTTTTCAATGATAGAAAAATTATATGATGCAAGTAATGCTGGGGTTAAGATTAAGCTCCAAGTTCGTGGGGTTTGTTCTTTAATTCCGGGTGTAAAAGGAATGAGCGAAAATATAGAGGCTGTTAGTATAGTTGATTATTTTTTAGAACACTCAAGATCTTTTATTTTTTGTAATAACAATGATCCCGAAGTTTATATATCATCAGCCGATTTTATGTCCCGAAATCTTGACGGAAGGGTAGAGGTTACCTGTCCAATTTATGACGAATCCATCAAAAAGCAAATTATAGATACATTTAATTTGAGCTGGAAAGGAAATGTAAAAGCTCGATATCATTCAGAAAAATTTGAAAACAAATACCGAACAAGAGCTTTAGATGAACCTGTTTTTAGGGCGCAACATGAGATATATAAATATTTTAGTGTCAGACTTGAGAATTTAAAAAACGATAAGTAACCTGAAAATCAATTTCTTTTATGATTTCTATAAAAAAATATGCTGCAATTGATATAGGTTCTAATGCTATGCGCCTACTTATTATGAATGTTGTAGAACAAGAGGGTAGAGAAACTCAGTTTAATAAGAGTGAGTTAATTCGTGTCCCTATTCGCTTAGGTCAAGAGTCTTTTGCTATTGGAGAAATTTCACATGTTACTATAGATCGAATGGTGGATGCTTTTAAAGCATTCAAACTTTTGATGAAAGTTTATAACGTTGAAAAATATAAAGCTTGTGCTACTTCTGCAATGCG
>CAMDSN010000163.1 GCA_945907225.1 Flavobacterium psychrophilum
CACTCACTAATAAATACCAATCGTTATCAAAGACACCATTATTTATAGGAAATGACGCCGAATGGGGATTAAATATGAGACTAGACTCTACATTTCGCTATCCCTATAATATGACTCTTGGTGCTATTAAAGATTTGAAATTAATTGAAAAGCTTGGAATCAGTTTGGCCAATGAATCAAAAAGAATGGGTGTGCATTTTAATTTTTCCCCTGTTGTTGATATTAACACCAATCCGAAAAATCCAATCATTGGTTTCCGATCGTTCGGGGAGAGTAAATTTAACGTAACAGAACACGCAATAGCACTCATGAATGGAGTTCAAAGTCAAGGCGTTTTTTCAACTGCAAAACATTTTCCTGGACATGGCGATACTTCTACCGACTCTCATTCTACACTACCAATTGTTAACGCGAGCTTGGAACATTTAGAGGATGTAGAATTATATCCCTATGAACAAATGTTGAACGAAGGTCTTGCCTCTGTCATGGTAGCTCATTTAAACGTTCCAAGTTTGGAGCCAAGAAAAGGGCGCCCAACATCTATCTCCTATAATGTTGTAACCAATTTACTAAAAAAGGAGCTCGGATTTGAGGGCTTAGTATTTACTGATGCCCTTAATATGAAAGGAGCAAGTAATTTTAGAAATCCAGGCGAAATAGATTTAGAAGCTTTTTTAGCAGGTAATGATATACTCCTTTTTGCAGAAAATGTGCCTTTAGCAGTAGAAAAAATGACTGTAGCTTATAAAGATAGCTTGATTTCAGAGGTTAGATTAGCAGAATCGGTAAAAAAAATACTGCGTTATAAATTTAAAGCCGGACTAAATAAATACAAGCCCATTAATTATAATAATTTGATAAGTGATATTAATCCTATTTCTAATAATGCTTTGCAATACGAATTGTACGAAAATGCAATCACTGTTATTAAAAATGACAACAATATTTTGCCAATCAAAAATTTGAACCAAAAAATTGCTTACGTCAAATTAGGAGATGATACAAATAGTATTTTTACAAATACTCTAAATAAATATACTGAAGTTACCGAAGTAAGTGACCCAAGCATAGACGGATTGTTAAAAAAGCTAAAAGAGTATGAAATCGTAATCATAGGTTATCATAAATCTGATAAAAACTGGTGGAAAGTTACTGATTTCAACAAAAAAGAGTTACAAATCATTGATAAAATAGCATCTCAAAATAAAATAATATTGGATTGTTTTGCGAAACCTTACTCGCTTTCTGATATAAGTAAATTTGATGCTATTGAAGGAATTATTGTTTCATATCAAAATGCAGAGGTTTCCCAAGAAGTTTCGGCCGAGTTAATTTTTGGAGCCATAGATTCGAGAGGAAGACTTTCTGTATCCATAAATTCTGAATTTAAAGAAGGCGAAGGACTGTCAATTAAAAAAATTAATAGGTTAGGATTTTGCTCCCCCGAAAATGTGGGTATGAGTTCTTCAAAGCTCAATCAAATTGAAACCTATGTTCAAAAAGCGATAAATGCTAAAATGACTCCCGGTATGCAAGTACTTGTAGCTAGAAAAGGAAAAGTAATTTATCAAAAATCTTTTGGCACGCAAACCTATGATTCAAAAGTTAGCGTAAAGAATACCGATTTGTATGACGTGGCTTCACTAACAAAGATTGTTTCTACGTTACCAAACGTAATTAAACTTTACGATAAAAATAAAATTACACTCGATACAAGATTAGATGATATGTTACCTATTTTTAAAGGATCAAACAAGGCACAAATTACTTTTAAAGAACTGTTGTCTCATTATGGAAGAATGCAAGCTTGGATTCCTTTTTATAAAGAAACACTCGATGCCAAAGGCAAGCCACAGGATAAATATTATCGAAAATACCCTACAGAAGGATTTACCAAAAGAGTTTCGGATAGCCTATACCTTGCTGACAACTATTTTGATACTATCATGAAACGGATTGTTGAAAGTCCTCTTATTGACAAAAAAGAATACAAATACAGTGATTTTACCTTTATTATTTTGAAACAGTATATAGAAAATATTACGGGTAAGACTCTGGATTCATTAGTTAGCGAAGATTTCTACAAACCACTTGGTATGACTAATACACTCTATAATCCATTAAATAAATTTGATAAGAATTCTATTGCCCCCACAGAAATAGATACTTATTTTAGAAATGATACCCTAAGAGGTTATGTGCATGATATGGCTGCAGCTATGGAGTCGGGAGTGGGCGGTCATGCAGGTATTTTTTCTAACAGTTTGGATATTGCCAAAATGATGCAAATGTTTTTGCAAAAAGGGACCTATGGCGATTATGAATATTTTTCGGAATCAGCCTTTACTGATTTTAATACCTGCTGGTTTTGTTCCGAAGGAAATAGACGAGGTTTAGGATTTGATAAACCGCAATTAAGTGGTGGAGGGGCAACTTGTGGATGTGTATCAAAATCAAGTTTTGGTCACACTGGTTTCACAGGAACAATGGCTTGGGCTGATCCTGTCTCTGAGATTGTTTTCGTATTCTTATCAAATAGGACATATCCTGATTCTAATTCAACCAACACACTTTCTAAAGAAAATATTAGAGAGGATATTCAAAAAGTTATTCAAGAATCGATAATTGAGTAGTTTTTCTTCAAATTAGGTTAGTTGTGAAAGCTAAAAGCATAACTAATTATAATTCAATTTTTTATTAAGTTTCTTTAAGTCAGATTATTTATTACCGTATTTTTTTTATATAAATTTTACATAGTAATCATAAAAATCGTAGCAGAAATTTTATTTAATTTTTTGAAATAGCAACCATTGAATTAAGTGGTAAGTTGACTTATTTGACTTAGTTTTTAATTTTTGATAATAAGTTTTGAAATCGATTTCGTTACCATTACTTTTGTATACTTAAAATAATCCTATGAAGTTTGGAATTGTCAAAGAGCGAAAAAATCCACCAGATAGGAGAGTGGTCTTTACCCCTGATGAAATAATTAGGTTCCAAAAAAAGTATCCAGAAGCTATTGTAAAAGTAGAGTCTTCGGATATTAGGGCGTTTGACGATCAATCATACAGAAACTTGGGCATTTTAGTTGAAAATGACATTTCAGATTGTGATGTTTTTTTTGGAGTTAAAGAAATTCCTATTGAATTTTTGATTCCGGGTAAGAAATATTTTTTCTTTTCACATACCATAAAAAAACAAACTTATAATAGAAAATTGCTCCAAGCTATTTTAAACAAAAATATCGAATTGTATGACCATGAAACGATTGTTGATCAAAACAATAAACGCCTAATTGGATTTGGAAGATATGCCGGTATAGTTGGTGCATACAATGGATTCAGAGGATTTGGAATTAAATACGAATTGTTCAGTTTGCCTAAAGCAGAGACATTACAAAGTAAAGACGATTTGATTTCTCGATTGAAAAGGCAAGTTTTACCAAATATTAAGATTGTTTTGACTGGATATGGTAAAGTTGGAATGGGTGCAAAAGAAATTCTAGACGGGATGAAAATAAAAGAGGTTTTGCCTTCCGATTTTTTGAGTAAAATTTATTCAGAGCCAGTATATACTCAACTTGATGTTTTAGATTATAATAAAAGATTAGACGGAACATTTAGTGAATTGACATTTGATTTTTATACTCATCCAGAGGAGTATACTTCAGATTTTGAACGTTTTACTAAAGTGGCTGATCTTTTTATTGCAGGTCATTTTCATGGGAATGGTTCACCTGATATTTTGACTCAAGAAATGCTAATTAAACCTTATTGTAAGATAAAGGTTGTTGCCGATATTTCATGTGACGTAGATGGGCCAATAGCTTGCACTATCAGATCTTCATCAATTGCAGATCCCTTCTATGGGTATTTACCAATTGAAAATAAAGAGGTGCCTTCTACACATCCGGGAGCAATCATGGTAATGGCTGTTGACAATTTACCATGTGAATTACCCAAAGATGCTAGTGAAGGGTTTGGCGAAATGTTTTCCAAACACGTGATTCCTGCTTTTTTTAATGCTGATAAAGAGGGAATTTTAGCACGCGCTAAAATGACTGAAAAAGGGGAATTAACGACCCGTTTTGCTTATTTACAGGATTATGTAAATGAAACTTGTAA
>CAMDSN010000164.1 GCA_945907225.1 Flavobacterium psychrophilum
ATAATACTGAATAGTCAATACTTTCAAAAGATGGAATTTCCATTAATTCTGCTTGTACTCTTGAAGCTGGACCAATTAAATCAACATGGCCTTTCATAGCTTTTTTTAGAAGCATTCCTACTGATAACATTCGGTTAATTTCATTTGTCCCTTCATAAATTCTTGCGATACGTGCATCTCTCCAAGCGCTTTCCATTGGCGTGTCTTCTGAGAACCCCATTCCACCGTAAATTTGAATACCTTCATCGGCACTTTGCTGAACATCTTCAGATACAGCCACTTTTAATATTGAGCATTCTATAGCAAACTCTTCTACACCTTTCAATTCAGCTTCTTGTGAAGTACTTCCTTCTGCTTCTCGCAGCTTGATTCGGGTTTCAATATCTTTTGCAGCTCGATAGGTTGCACTTTCACCTGCATAAGCGGCGGTTGCTATTTCGGCTAACTTATATCGAATAGCGCCAAAACTTGAAATGGGACTATTAAATTGAATTCTTTCATTAGCATACTTTACTGCGTTTGTAGTAATTCTCCTTTGAGCGTCTAAACATGCCGCTGCTAGTTTAATTCTTCCAACATTTAATGCATTCATGGCAATTTTAAATCCTTCGCCTCGCCCATATAACATATTTTCTACGGGCACTTTTGTATCAATAAAAAAGACCTGACGTGTTGAAGAGGCTCGTATGCCCAGCTTGTGTTCTTCTTCATTCATACTTATACCATTAATAGGGTCATTTTCAACTATAAACCCAGTAATGTTTTTATCCTCTTCAATACGAGCAAAAACGATAAAAAGGGAACAAAATCCTGCATTTGAAATCCACATTTTATTTCCCGTAATTTTATAATATTTTCCGTCCTCTGAAAGTACGGCTTTAGTTTTTCCTGAATTGGCATCACTTCCTGCATTTGGCTCGGTCAAGCAGTAAGCCCCAAACCATTCACCGGTTGCCAACTTAGGTACATATTTTTGCTTTTGTTCTTCAGTACCATATAGTATTATTGGCATGGTGCCTATTCCTGTGTGAGCCCCAAAAGCTGTAGAAAAAGAGCCGGTTGCTCCCGAAATATAATCGCACACCAAGCAAGTATCTACAAAGCCCATTCCCATTCCCCCATAGGCTTCCGGAACAGCAATGCTTAAAAAACCCATTTCACCTGCTTTCCTCATTAGTTCTTCCGTGAATTTGTAATCTTTTGCCTCAAATCTTTTTTTGTTGGGCCATATCTCTTTATCAACGAAATCTTTTACAGATTCTCGCATTAAGACTTGTTCTTCAGAAAAATCTTCGGGTGTAAATATATTTTCACAAGGTGTTTCTTTAACCAGAAACTGCCCACCACGAGTTATATCGCTCATTTTATTATTGTTTTAGTTTTGTGCAAAATTCTCTTTTTGATTAGAATTAAATTCAAAGTAATTTTTACTTACTCCAACTTTATGACCTCAAAAAAGGTAAAATCGCCTTATAACATCTCATATATACCAGCAGTACCTTGACCAGTTCCAACACACATAGAAACCATACCATATTTAAGGCCTCTTCGTTTCATTTCATCAAACAATTGTACGGAGAGTTTTGCGCCGCTACATCCTAAAGGATGACCCAAAGCAATTGCACCACCATTTACATTAATTATTTCAGGATTAATTTCTAGTTCTCTCGTTACAGCTAGAGTTTGTGAGGCGAATGCTTCATTTAATTCGATTAACTCGATATCATTTAATTTTAAGCCTGCTTGTTTTAATGCTTTCGGAATAGCTTTTACGGGTCCAATACCCATAATCTTTGGTTCTACACCGGCTGATGCAAAGTTTACCAATCGGGCAATAGGGGTGATGCCTAATTCTATTACAAGTTCTTCACTCATTATTAGTACAAATGCAGCTCCATCACTCATTTGCGATGCGTTTCCTGCCGTGACAGAACCTTCTGCCGCAAAAACAGGTTTAAGTTTTCCAAGTGCTAATAGGTTGGTATCAGCTCTTGGGCCTTCATCTTGGTTTACGATATAACTTTTAGTTTCTTTTTTACCATTTTCATTAATAAATGTTTGTTCGATTTTGATTGGAACAATTTGGTTGTCAAATTTTGCTTCTGCAATAGCTTTTAGCGCTTTCTGATGCGAGTTGAATGCAAATTCATCTTGATCTTCTCTAGAAATGTTAAACTGTTTTGCTACAGCCTCAGCGGTAAGTCCCATTCCCCAATAATAATCTTCGTGTCCTTCAGAAACAATTTTGTAATCAGGCGTGGGTTTATAGCCTCCCATGGGAATTAATGACATACTTTCAACACCACCCGCTATGATACAATTGGCCATTCCCGATTGAATTTTGGCTGTTGCCATACCAATTGTTTCAAGTCCAGATGCACAATATCGGTTTACGGTAACTCCTGGAACATCAGTTACCTTTAATCCCATTAGAGAAATTAAACGCGCAATATTTAATCCCTGTTCTGCTTCGGGCATTGCATTTCCAACCATAACATCATCAATTCGATTTTTGTCAAAATTGATCATTTCATTCATCATAAATTCAATGGTTTCAGCAGCTAACTCGTCGGGCCGCTTAAATCTAAAAACGCCTTTTGGTGCTTTTCCTACTGCTGTTCTGTATGCTTTTACTATATATGCTGTTTTCATAATTTTATTTTTAAATTGAAAGACATTTGTCTATTAGCTAATTTCTCAATGGCTTCCCTTTTGTGAGCATAAATTGTATTCGTTCTAAAGTTTTTCTTTCAGAACACAGACTTAAAAAAGCTTCTCTTTCCATGTCTAACAAATATTGTTCACTAACTAAACTAGGTTCCGACAAATCTCCACCCGCCATAACATAAGCTAATTTATTGGCTATTTTTTGATCATGTTCAGTAATAAATTTCCCTGACACCATTTGGTCTGTTCCAACTAAAAACATCCCTAAAGCTTGTTTTCCTAGTACTTTAATATCATTTCGTTGTATGGGCTGCGTGTATCCAGCTTCAGCTAGAATTAGGGTCTGTTTTTTTGCTTCCGCTATTTGCCTGTCTTTATTAATGACTACAATGTCTTTTCCTTTTTGTAAAATTCCGGTATCAAATGCTTCGTATGCTGAGGTTGAAACTTTTGCCATTGCAATGGTTAGAAAATATTCTTGAAGTACATTTAGTTCTACGTCATTTTTTCGAAATAGATCGGAGGCCCGCAACGTCATTTCTTTTGATCCACCACCTCCAGGTATTACACCAACACCAAATTCGACTAGTCCAATATAACTTTCTGCGGCTGCCACTACTTTATCTGCATGAAGTAACATTTCGCATCCACCACCAAGTGTCATGCCATGTGGAGCAACAATTACAGGTATTGAAGAATATCGAACCCGCATCATTGTGTCCTGAAACATTTTTATCGCCAGGTTCAACTCATCGTATTCTTGTTCTACGGCCATCATAAATATCATTCCAATATTAGCTCCAACACTAAAATTAGCACCTTGGTTTCCGATAACCAACCCGTTGTATTCTCTTTCGGCAAGATCTATAGCTTTGTTAATTCCGACTAACACATCTCCACC
Source organism: Flavobacterium psychrophilum (assembly GCA_945907225.1). Lineage (GTDB taxonomy): Bacteria > Bacteroidota > Bacteroidia > Flavobacteriales > Flavobacteriaceae > Flavobacterium > Flavobacterium psychrophilum_Q. Next base: position 3,569 of record CAMDSN010000164.1, read on the forward strand.
AATGGTATTCATTTTTGACTGAAATTCTAAGTTTAATATTCCGTCACCTAAATCGTGAATTACAACACCGCTATTATTCCAAACTTTCTTACTTTCTCGAATGTTGTTTAGAATGATAAAACTGTCTTTTCCCGGAATTTTAGTTTGCGATTTTTTTCTGATATCATAGTAATATGTAATACCTTCTTTAATAGTGTAAAAGTTAGAATTACCCATTTCTAGCATGTCAGAAACCCAATTTGGAGTACTGTAACCTTCATTATTCATTAATTCTATTCCCTTTTGAACTCCAATTGCATCCCAGATTTCAAATGGCCCATTTTCCCAGCCAAAACCTGCTTTCATAGCATCGTCTATTTTGTAGAACTCCTCTGAAATTTCTGGAATTCGGTTGGCGCAATAGGAAAACATTGCCGTAAAGTTTTTTCTATAAAACTCTCCAGCTTTGTCTTTTCCGTTAATTAAAACAATGAAACGATCAATCGGTTTTTCAATAGATTTTGTTAATTCTAGTGTTGCAAAAGAAGTTTTTTTTGTTGCCTTATATTCAAAAGT
>CAMDSN010000165.1 GCA_945907225.1 Flavobacterium psychrophilum
TAATGAGGTTCTACTAATTACGGATACAATATCATCTTTAAAATCGCCATTCATATCAACAATACAATTATTGTATCCCCCAGTTATTGTGGGTACAACTTGAGAAGTAAATGATAATCTATCGGGACCCAAAGGAACAGATTCGGTTATGCTAAAATCAAATCCTGACTGACTATATCTATTGTCAAAAGCAATATAATAGGTCACACCATTAATAGCTTGAAAAGAAACTTGAGAAGTATTTGCCCCATTATAATCATCATTAGAATTCACACACACTAGCGCTGCACAAGTGCCTGTATAAACGATTACGCGCGTATCAACATCATTGTTTTGTGGCAATTGTGTTGAGATAGTGACATTCAGGTTTTGAGTGGCTGAAAATTTGTACCATTTTCCTTTTGATCCGTTGCCACCAGATAACCCACAAAGTGGTGTAGGGGCCGTTGTTCCTGTTTCACCACTAAAAGAAGGCGCAGTGGTTGTAGAATTAAGCAAAATTGTTACCGCATTTGAACAGTTATTTTGCCCCCAAACTATTGTAAAGGCAAAAACTAAGATACAAGTAAAATATGTTTTCATTTTGTTTTTTTTATATTTAATTACACGTAAAAGTCATTGAATCAATCCATTGCTCTATTAAAGAAACCCCTTCATCATGAACAACTGTCCTCCCTAAAAGTGGCATTCTTTGACTTTCATCAGTACTACTTATACGATAATGTAGTATAGATTTCGAGGAGTTTCCCGGATTTATAAGTTTTTGTAAAGAAGGGCTTAAAACTTCATCAGCTGAAATACAAATACCAAGATTAGTTGGATTTGCGGTTTCATTAAAACCAAATCTTAAGGATCTATAATCACATCTTGCCAAATCTTGATGGCAATGGGCACAGTTTATATCAAGATAAGATCTTACTCTTAAATCAAGAGGTTTAGATGTATCGTGATAATCTACGGTTGATAAAATGGATGACGGATAACTTTCAAGATAACCTTGTTCAAACAGTTTTTGCAATTGATTTTTATAACCGCCCTCATAGGCATAGTTAGTGTTTATATTTTGAGGTTTTATACCAATAGGTGTTCTAACTTCGTTAATTTTATGACAAGCATAACACTCTGATTCAGATGGTATTCGGTAATCTATATTGATAATCTCATTGTTTGGTTTTTTGAACGAGAAATTTTTAGAACTTCCATTTTCAAAATCTGGGCCTTCTTGTAAAGCAGCATCTGTTTGCTCTTCATTCCAAACGTATTCATAAAAATACCACCTGTCTGATTTTCGTATCATTATTCTTGTTTCAATGATTTTAGTTTGATTGTCAGGTTGTATTGTAGTGTAATAAAAAGTTTTAATTATCACTGTGCCTATAGGAAATTCTAAAATTTTATTGTCTGATACGTAGGTTGCTTTAACGCCATTTGGCATCCAGACAAATCTCTTTTTAGAAGCATAATCACTAAAAAGTGAACTGGCTGGTTCATAAGGAATCACATTTAATGACGGATTTTGATTCTTCATGGCTCCTTCAAAAAAATGGTAATCAGACAGTTTTTGATAGGGAACTTGGGTTAAATCAACAGTGACAGGAGAAACTGCAATATAGTTGTCATCTTTGTCGCTACAAGAAACAATTAAGATTAAAGTAAATAGTGATAATAAAGACTTTAGGTAATACTTTTTCATAAGGATTAAAAAATTCATAACAAAAGTAATAATTTTTTAGAGATTTCAATAAAATTGTGTGGTAAACTGAAATTTTTATTTTCTTTCTTATCATTTATCAATAAGGTTGTCTAATTCGGTGTAAGAAAAGGATAAGCTTCTATCTTGTTGAAAATAAAACTATATTTATTATAGCAGGCGTTACGCTTTGTAATAATAAGAATTGGAAACTTATATTTGCAGCTTACAAATGGGATGTACTTGAGGTTTCGGATTTCCAAATTATATAATTTTAAATAAAAAAACAGATGCTTAATATTGTTTTAGTAGAGCCCGAAATACCAAATAACACAGGGAATATTGGTCGTTTATGTGTTGGGACAGAATGTCGATTACACTTAATCCATCCTTTTGGATTCGTAATTAATGACAAAAATTTAAAGCGCTCTGGTTTGGATTATTGGGTGCATTTGGATGTAACAGAATATAAAAATGTAGTCGAATGGATGGCAATAATTCCCGATAAATCGAGAGTTTTTTTAACCAGTTCACATGCCAAGCCTACTTTGTATGAAACTGAATTTCAAGATGAAGATTGGCTAGTTTTTGGAAAAGAAAGTGTTGGCTTGAGTCCAGAAATTTTAAGTCAATTTGACAATCATTTGACCATTCCCATGTCTAATTTAATCAGAAGTTATAATATAGCAAATTCTGTTGCTTTTATAGTTGGTGAAGCAAAAAGACAGATAGCAATTAACAATGGATAATTAACAATTAACAATTATTTTCGAGTTCATCAAAGTAATTATTCATTATTCATTGTCAATTATCAATTAATAACAAATTTCCCTTTTTCACCATCAAAAGTAATAGACGAATCTTTAAAAAGCGAATTAAAAACACCTTTTGTAATTAAATTACAAGGTTGGTCTTGTTCCACTGAACTCTCTGTCATAACAATCATTTCATCCGAAACCTGTATTGCCAAATCAATATCATGAGTAGAAAATAAAATACTTTTATTCGTTTCTTGCGAAAGTTTTTTTAGTAATTTAAAAACCGAAACTTTGTGGTGTAAATCCAAATGCGTGGTTGGTTCATCAAGAATAATTACAGCTGTGTCTTGAGCTATAGCCCTAGCAATTAAAACAATCTGCAATTGTCCGTCACTGATTTCGTAATTTTTTTTATCTATTAAATGTTCAGTATGTGTAAGTGAAATTGCATCATTAATTTTATCTAAATCTTCTGCGGATAGTTTGCCAAGCCAATTGGTATAGGGTTGCCTTCCTAAGGCAATTAATTCAAAAACAGATAAATTACTTGGCGGTAATTTTTCGGTCAAAACCAAACTTAAGTTCTGAGCTAAGTATATAGATTGATAAGAAGAAATATTTTTATTATTGAGTAATACCGTTCCGGACAACGGTTTCTGAATTCCGGTTAACGTTCGCAATAGCGTTGATTTTCCAATACCGTTTCCACCAACTAATGAAATTAATTTTCCTTGTTTTATTGATAAATTTATATTTTCGGCAATAATTTTTTTTGACCCTTTGGCTGTATAGCCAATTGACAAGTTTGATGTCGAAAGTAATGTATTGTTTATCTCCAAAATTATTGAATTGTGATTTTAAAATCCTTAGATGCTGTATCATCACCAAAACAAATTCTGTTTCCATCTTCAAAAAAACTTTGATTTGGATCGTAATATTCAAATGGATCAACAGTTAATGTTACAGTAAAAGTATAAGTACCAGTGGCTATTGGGTTTCCTGTTAATATAATTCTTCTTCCTTGTGGATAGTAGTTAATGCCCGGGGGCAAATTGCCCGTCAATGAAAAGTAATAATTATAGTTATTATCATTAATTTCATTAGTCACTTCGGAATCAATAAAATCATTGTAATTACTACCAATATAACCTACAATCAAATTTTTAGATTTTATGTCTGGCCTTGCACTTGCAATACAGTCAATAAGCTCTGCACACCCTGAAAATAAAATAATTATTAAAAAATAAATAAATGGATATAATTTTTGAATACGTTTTTTCATTTTATACAATTTTATTTTGTTTATTAATGATTAACCAAATAACAATCGGTGCACCAATGATGGATGTTATGGCATTTATGGGTAAGGTAAAATCAAACCCTGGCATTTGCGAAACCGTATCACAAAATAACATAATGATGGAGCCTACAAGCAGCGTTGCGCCAAATAAAACTTTATGATTACTAGTTTTGAACAATAATTTTGCCAAATGCGGAACTGCTAGGCCAATAAAAGCAATCGGTCCGGCAAATGCAGTAATACTTCCTGCTAAAACACTCGTAGCGAAAATAATGATGTAACGCGATTTAGTGATGTTTAAGCCCATACTTTTAGCATAGTTTTCTCCCAATAGTAAAGCGTCTAAAGATTTTAAGGACAACAA
>CAMDSN010000166.1 GCA_945907225.1 Flavobacterium psychrophilum
AAATTAAATATTTCTTCGTTCGCTTTTTGTTGGGTTTGCTTAAATAATAATTCTCTTGTTTTAGCTCGCTGTGCTCTTACTATAAATAATAAAGCAACCAAAATAAAAGTTATAGCGAAACCATAAAGTAGGTTTCTGTTTTTGTCTTCTAATACATCCTTTTCTTGAATTATTTCATCAGTTTCTAATCTAATTCTGTTAAATCTATCTTTTGAATTTCTTTCAATAATTTGAAGACTATCATTTATTCTGATATAATCCTTCGAATATTGCGATGCATTTTTAGTGTCAACTATCTGAGCTTGCTTTAAAGCTAACACAATATTTCCGGGTATCTTTGATTGTCTGGCTATTTTAAGTGCTTGATTAGAATATTTTATTGAAAGCTCTTTGTCGCCTTTTATTTGATAATATTCCGAAATATGAATATTGCTTCCAACAATTACGGTTTGATCTCTAATTTTTTTTCTTATCCCCAGTGCTTCAAAAAAGAGAGCAGGTAACCCTTTAAAAATTGAGGATTGCAATCTAGAATAAGCTAAATTATCTATCAATAAAGAATATAAATCTGGATCGTCATTGAGAATTTTTTTGTCAATTAATCCTAATTCAAAATAACTAATAGCTTCCTTATACTTTTTTTGCTTTATAAATAAATATCCTAGGTTGTTATAACAGACGGCCTCTTGATGTTGATTGCTTTGTAATTTAAACTTTTTTACTGTTTCAAGTGCTTTTGTATGATAGAAAACAGCCTTATCATATTCTTTAAGTTCATTATAAACCAAGCCTAGTTGATTTAAAGTCCCATATAATTTATCCTTATTGTCTGAAGATTTATATAACATATATGCTCTAGAAAGTGATAATTCTGCACCAAGAAAGTCACTTGCCATAAATTGAACAACTCCTTTATTTAAGTATATATTAGCTAATACTTTTTCATCATTTAACTTAAGATATAACTTTTCAGCCTTCGAAAAATAAATAAATGAACTATCTAGTTTGTCGAATTTTTGAAAATATGTTGCTCTACTCCTATATGCTTTCCCCAAATTAATGGTGTCCGATGAGTAAATAGAGTTGTTAAGTAAAAGTTTTGATGAACGATTGAATTCTTCTAAAAGATCAAAATAATAGTATTGAAAAACAATTTCTGATAATAAATTTCTATTTTCGTGAGTGTTTTTTAAATTAGTAGAAATTTTATAGGCACTGTTTAGAAAATTTATTCTTTGTTGATTAGTATTGCTTTCTTTTTTTGCTAGGTTGAAATAATACTCGGCATTGCTGTAACCATTTACAACTTGAGATTTAGGTGATTTTTTTTTTGTGCACCCTAAAAACAAAACAAATAAAATTATAAAATATTTTACTTTCAACTTAATTTATTATTTAGACAAAAGTAATAAACTAAGTCAATAAAAAAACCACTAATTTTCATTAGTGGTTTGAATATAATTTATTTGATTTACAATCCTATTGGAGTGTTTTTACCTCCTATAGAAAAATCTTTAAATTCTCTTAAATCTGTTGGTGTGTTTTTACCACCAATTGAGAAATCTGTTAGTTCTCTTAAATCTGTTGGTGTGTTTTTACCTCCTATGTCTGAGGGAGTGGTAAATGAAGTGACTACTAGTAATAAAGCTAATAATCCAATTGTTGATGCTAATTTTTTCATAATTTGAGACTTTATGTTTTGTTATTAAATTTTACATTTAGCTGGAGTGTGAATCACGTTTTTATAATGATTGTACACACTTTAACGATGTAAAACTAAATAGCTAGTCTCTATTAGCACCTATCAATTGTAGTGTATATGGTAGAATGATGCCGTTTGTTAGTAAATGATATTAAAATCTGGGTAGATGGGTTTTAAGAAAATTGAATTTTTAAAATAGCCGGAACTATTTGTGTTAATTCAAATCTCCTATGGCAGGCATTAAATAATTAACAAATAGTTGATAAACATAAGCACATCTATGATCTTGCTGTAAAAGGAATTGTAATGTTAATGGATGTGTTTCTCTTTTTGGATTTAATATTAAGCTCTCCGCTCAATGATTCAACGCGCTTTCGAATGTTCGTTAAGCCAATGCCATCATTATTTGTTTTCACATTAAATCCTATTCCGTCATCAGAAATAGACATGCAAATATTGGAATCGCACAAAATTAAATCAATCCGTATATTTCTTGCATCTGCATGTTTATCAACGTTGTGACACGCTTCTTGAATAATTCTATATAAATTCATTTTTATCCCACTTGAAACGAGGCTCCAATCAATCGCGTCATCATGTTCAAATACACACTTTAATCCTGTTGAAGATTTGTACCCCATTATAAAACTTTCCAAAAGGGCAATAAAACTAGTATTTTCCTTAAAAACATCTGTGTTTAGGTTGTGGGCAATGTTTCTAATTTCCTGTTCAATGTCATAAATTCCCTCAATATAACTCAAGCACTTTGCAATAGTAGCCGCGTCTTTTTTGAAATTTAAAGTGTTGAGATTTAGCCTAGTACTAGTTAATCTATTCATTACACCATCATGCAATTCCATCGCAATTCGAGTTTTTTCTGTAGATCTTACTAGCTCTTCTTTGCTTTTTTGAGTTAACATCAAATCATATATCTCTTCATTAGATTTTTGCTGCGATTGATGAAATTGCAACTCCTTTTGTTTCTGTCTTTGTTTTGTAATAATTAGAAGAAGTGTAATAAATAAAATTATTAATATAGAAACCCATACTACTCCCCATTTTTGTTTAATTGCTGTTTCTTTATCTTCTTGAATTTCATTTGTCTCTAGTTGAATTTTATAATACTGATTTCTTGTTTTTCGTTCAGCAAGTTGTAAACTATCATTTTTAATATGGTAATCTTCAATGTACTTTGAATTACTATTACTATCCATGAGACTTGCATTTTTTAATGCATTTAAATAATAATATGGAGAGTCGGAAAGCTCAGCAATTTTTAAAGATTTATTAACATATTCTTTAACGTTATCAATATCATTAACTTTCAAATAAAAATTAGATAAATAAATATTACTGACAGAACATTCATTTCTAATACATAAACTATCAAATATTTTTGCAGATCTCTCAAAAAAGTTTGGAAGGTTTGAAAAATCATTCAATTGCATTTGGCAATACCCCATATTATTTAATAATAAAGCATAAGATTCGGGATCTATTAAAATTAATTTTTTTTCCTTTAAGGCTAAATCAAAGTACTTAATAGCAATCCTGTATTGCCTTTTTTGTCTAAATGCATTTCCAATATTATTCAGACACATTGCTGAATTACTTGTTCCTTTTTTTTGAGGTACTTTATTTGAGATTATTATATTATATGCTTTCTTATGAAAAAAAATAGATTTATCAAATTCTTTTAAATTATTATAAATGTTGCCTAAACTTATCAAACAATCAGTAATTCTTATATAATTATTAGTTTTCTTATAATAGTTATATGATAAACTGGCGCTTAATTCTGCTCCTAAAAAATCATCTACTTTATATTGAAGAGAATTCTTATAAATATGTATAAGAGCCAAATTTTTTCTGTCATTTAATAACTTATAACATTTTTCAGATTTTAAAATATTGGAAAAAGCACTATCATATTTTTTATTGGAATTAAAATAACCAGCTTTGATCCTGTAGTACCTTGCAAGATTTATTGAATCATTTGAATAATTACTTTTTTTGTAGTAGATTTTAATTGTGTTGATAAAAGCCCCTTCTTTTTTAGTCCTCATATAATTATATGAGATAAGGCTTAAATAATACCTGGTTAGGGTATCATTCTTTTTTAAATCTAATAATGAAAAAGCTTTGTCGTTATAACTATTCCTTATTTTTAGGTCTATAGTATCGTTCCCTGCAATTTCAAGATATTTATTTATTGAATCATTTTTGGCTATTTCCCATTTATCCGTTGTTTTTGAATTACAGCTACAAAAAAGGATAAGTACAAATAAAAAGGATGAAAAAAATTGTCTAATCATAATACATATAGTTATAAATAAATTGAGTCCCGATTAAAAATCGGAACCCAATTCTACCACAATTTAATTAAATCTAT
>CAMDSN010000167.1 GCA_945907225.1 Flavobacterium psychrophilum
AAATGCGAATGCAAAAAATTAGTACTGCAAAATCAACTCCTTAATTAATTTTCTAACGTGAGGTTCGGCTTTGGCAGCAGCTTTCAATACCTCATCATGGCTAACGTCTTCCATTGCAGATTCTACATCACCCATGTCTGTAATTACAGATAAACCAAAACAATCAATTCCCATGTGTCTGGCAACGATAACTTCAGGAACTGTTGACATTCCTACGCAATCTGCGCCTAGGTTTTTGACCATCTTGTATTCGGCAAAAGTTTCAAAAGTTGGCCCTTGCAAACCCAAATAAACCCCTTCAAAAACTGTAATACCATTATCTTTAGCTATGGCTTTAGCCTCAGAAATCATTGCTCTGTTATAAGTTTCATTCATATTCAAAAATCGAGGACCAAATCGTTCGTCATTTTTTCCGCGTAATGGATGCTCCGGAAACATATTAATGTGATCTTTTATAAGAACAACTGATCCCACTTCATAATCCGAATTAACTCCGCCAGAAGCATTTGAAACGATTAATTTAGAAATTCCCAAATATTTCATTACGCGAACAGGAAACGTAATTTGTTTCATGTCATACCCTTCATAAAAATGAAAACGACCTTGCATAGCGACAACTTTTTTATCTCCAATTGTACCAAAGACGAGAGTTCCTTTATGTCCTTGAACCGTAGATACTGGAAAATTTGGAATTTCATTATAAGGAATACTAAAATCAATTTTGATATCATCTGTAAAACTCCCTAGACCTGATCCAAGTATAATTCCATATTCTGGAGTGTAGTTCGTTCTATCTTTAATAAAATTAACTGTGCTTTCTAGTTGTTCCCACATAATTTAAAATGATTGCATCAAAAGTATCTTGATCATTGAAAAATGCACTTTTAATAGGTAAATAAAATAATTGCGAATTTAAAATTTTAGGTTCCAAACGTACAAAATCTTTTTCAGTTGTAATGATGTATTTATTTTTTGACTTGTCTTTGATATTTTGAATATCTGTGTCGTTAAAATTATGATGATTCGAAAAAGTTAAAATTTCACTTGGTTGCGCATTTAAATAAGTAAAAAACGGCTTTGGATTTGCTATCCCAGCTAGAACTATTTTGGAAAAGCTTTTCAAATCTGTTGTGGGAATACTCTCGTTTTTATTGTTATAAACATGGTCTTCATATTCAATAAAACTAAAATATATTGGCAGATCAATGCCGATTGCTTTCTTTATTTTATTTTGTTCTACTTGGGAAATAGTAGAAGGGCATTTCGTTACAATTATCAAATCGGCACGTTTAGCACCATTTCTACTCTCACGGAGGTTACCAATAGGCAAAATATAATCAGCGCAAAACAGATCATCATAGGCCGTCAAAAGTATATAAAATCCAGCTTTCACTTTTCGATGTTGAAAGGCATCATCTAGTAAAATAACATCTGGTTTTTTGAGTTGAGCAAGTAGTTTTTCAATTCCGTTACGCCTGTCTTCATCAACAGCAACTTGTATAGTTGGAAACTTTTTATAAAATTGAAAAGGCTCATCTCCCAAAACTTCTGCATTTGTTAATTTATCAGCCAAGATAAACCCATCAGATTTTCTTTTATAACCTCTACTCAAAGTTGCTACTTTGTAGTGGGAAGATAGTAAGCGTATTAGATATTCTATTTGAGGCGTTTTTCCCGTTCCCCCAACATTCAAATTTCCAACCGCAATAATGGGAATAGCATAACGCTTAGATTTAAAAACATTGGTGTCATATAAATAATTTCGTAATAACGAAACGAAACCATAAAGTATGGCAAATGGAAAGAGTAATTTTCGCATCAAATTCATCTAACAAATATAAAAATATAAGCCACGAATACAATACTGTTTTATATCTAAAAATTAGGGAGCAATATGCATTCGGTCACAAGAATCGATTTTAGTTTTAACTTTGTTTAAAAACCTAAATTAACCTATATTTGATTCTGCTAAAAAATAAGATATTTTTAACCAAAATATTTGCGGCTTCTTCCAAAATATAATCATATGAAAATAAAAGATATACTTCCAATTTTAGAAAAAATGGCTCCTTTAGCATACGCAGAAGACTTTGATAATGTGGGCTTGCTCTTGGGGAATCTAGAAGATGAAGCAACAGGGATTTTAGTTTGCCATGATGCTTTAGAAGGTGTAATTGATGAAGCAATTGCAAAAAAATGTAATCTAGTGGTGTGCTTCCACCCTATTATTTTTACTGGTTTAAAAAAAATAAATGGGAAAAATTATGTAGAAAGATCTGTCGTAAAAGCCATCAAAAATGAAATAGCTATATATGCAGTTCATACCGCTTTAGACAACCATAAAAAAGGAGTCAATAAAATTTTTAGTGACGCACTGGGATTAATAAACACTCAGATCTTGATTCCTAAACATAACTTTATCAAAAAGCTTGTAACATATACTATTCCTGATAAAGCAGAGGAATTAAGAAACATCCTGTTTGAAGCAGGCGCAGGAAATATAGGAAATTATGAAGAATGTAGTTTCAATACAAAAGGAATTGGAACTTTTAAAGGGAATGAGGAAGCAAATCCCGTAATTGGGAACCGGTTGGAACTTGTTAAAGGTGAAGAAATTAAAATTGAAGTGACTTTTGAAAAACACCTACAGTCAAAGATATTAGACGCATTATTTAAAAATCATATTTATGAAGAGGTACCCTATGAAATATATGAAATGCAAAATGCAAATCAAAAAATTGGGATGGGTATGATTGGTATGCTAGCCAAACCAATGGATGAAGTTGAATTTTTAACTTTTGTGAAAAATAAAATGCAATGCGGATCCATTCGACATAGCGCATTATTGGGAAAACCTATTGAAAAAGTTGCCTTGCTTGGTGGGTCGGGTAGCTTTGCAATTCAGAATGCGATACAAGCACATGCAGATATTTATTTAACAGCAGATTTAAAGTACCACAACTTTTTTGAAGCTGATAATCAAATCATTGTAGCCGATATTGGTCATTTTGAAAGCGAAAGATTTACAAAAAATTATATTGTTGATTTTCTTAAGAAAAAAATTCCTAATTTTGCAGTCAATTTTTCGGAAGAAAATACAAATCCTGTTAAGTACTTATAAAATATGGCGACTACAAAAGAACTAAATGTTGAAGACAAATTAAGAGCTATTTATGATCTTCAAATCATAGATACAAGAATTGATGAAATTAGAAATGTTAGAGGCGAATTGCCTTTAGAAGTGGAAGATTTAGAAGACGAAGTAGCTGGATTGAGTACGCGTTTAGACAAACTAAAAAACGATTTATTGGTAATTGAGGAGCAAATTAAAAGCAAAAAAAATGCTATTGATGATCACCAAGCCGCCATAAAGAAATATGAAGTTCAACAAAAAGAAGTTAGAAACAATCGTGAATTTAATTCACTAACTAAAGAAGTAGAATTTCAAGAACTAGAAATTCAACTTGCAGAAAAACAAATACGAGAACTAAAAGCTTCTATAGAACATAAAAAAGAAGTAATCAATGATTCTAAAGATAAGTTAGAACAAAAGAGTACGCATCTTAAACATAAAAAAGCAGAATTAAATGATATTATGGCTGAAACCCAAAAGGAAGAAGCATTTTTAATTGAAAAATCTGCCGAATATGAATCATTAATTGAAGAGCGTTTATTGGCAGCTTACAAAAGAATTCGTTCAAGTGTTCGAAATGGATTGGCAGTTGTTTCTATTGAGCGCGGCGCAAGTGCTGGTTCATTCTTTACAATTCCACCGCAAACTCAAGTTGAGATTGCAGCAAGAAAAAAAATAATTACTGATGAGCATTCTGGAAGAATTCTCGTTGATGCCTCTTTAGCAGAGGAAGAAAGAGAAAAAATGGAAAAATTATTTGCCCACCTATAAAATAGTAATCCCGATAAATATCGGGATTTTTTTTATGAAAAAAATTCAATATTTCATTCTTACCAAATCAATTGGACTTTATCTAAATATATTAAGCTACTTTAACTTAAAGACTGCCACCTATAAGGCATACCAACTTTTTAGTCAGCCGAGAAAAGGAAGAATCAATATAGAAAAAATACCCATT
>CAMDSN010000168.1 GCA_945907225.1 Flavobacterium psychrophilum
TGAAACTACGAGCTACATTTACAAGTTTTAACTTAGAAAATAATTATGATTATTTGTATATTTATAATGGTCTAGATGAATTTTCGGCACCATTAACATTAAGCGGATTAACAGGGAGTTCCAATCCGGGGGTATTTAATTCTACTGCCTTTGATGGATCGCTGACCTTTAAGTTTGTATCTGATCAATTTGAAACCGCTCCTGGTTGGAACGCAACCATTTCTTGTACAGGCACACTGGGAGAAGGGAGCAATGATTTTTTGGATTACAGCTATTTTCCTAATCCAACTAATGGCGTTATAACGATACGTTCCAAAGATTTAATTACAGCTGTAGCGGTATATAACTTACAAGGGCAATTACTATTTATAACTAAATTGAACGATCTAATTACGAATGTTGATCTTTCCCATTTTGCATTAGGCACTTATTTATTTAAATTGAAAATAAATAATAGAGAAGTTAATTTCAAGATTTTAAAGATGTAATCGACTCTTCTAAAAAGAGATTGATTTTATTTTATCATTTCCATTAATTGTAGGGCTTTGTCAATTGAATTTACATTTTCAAATGTGAGAAGTAAGCGCAGCCCATTTTTTGTTTCCTTTTCTTTCATTTTACAAATATTCCCGTTTTGCTGAACAAACTGAAGCACTCTTCTAAATTGTTTTGAATTATAATATTCAGATTGCTGATCCCCTACAAAATAACCAATCAGTTTTTCTTGTTTCATTATTATTTTTTCAATACCCATTTGTGATGCAATCCATTTAATACGAATGCTGTTAAGAAGCGATTTTGCTTCCTTTGGCAGGGGGCCAAATCTATCTATAAGTTTGTTTTCGTATGTTACTAAATCGGAGTCATTTTTACAATTTCCAAGTTCGTTGTATAAATTCAATCGTTCGGAAATATTATTAATATATTCATCTGGAAATAGCAATTCAAAATCGGTGTCAATTTGCAATTCTTTTACATATTCTTTATTTTCATCAATCTGATCATCGGCATACAGGGCTTTAAATTCATTTTCTTTAAGTTCATCAATTGCTTCATTCATTATTTTTTGATAGGTTTCAAACCCAATTTCATTAATGAATCCACTTTGCTCCCCACCCAATAAATCTCCTGCTCCCCGAATCTCTAAATCTTTCATGGCAATCTTAAATCCGCTACCCAACTCGCTAAACTGTTCGAGTGCTTGAATCCGTTTTCGCGCGTCATCGGTCATCATTGAATAGGGTGGACAAATAAAATAGCAAAAAGCTTTCTTATTGCTTCTTCCAACTCTCCCTCGCATTTGATGCAAATCTGAAAGGCCAAAATTATTAGCATTATTAATGAAAATAGTATTTGCATTTGGCACATCTAGGCCACTTTCAATTATGGTTGTTGCTACCAATACATCAAAGTCGCCGTTCATAAAACCTAGCATTAGTTCTTCCAGTTTAGTTCCTTCCATTTGTCCATGACCTATGCCAACACGCGCGTCAGGAACCAAACGTTGAATCATCCCAGCAATTTCTTTTATGTTTTCTATACGATTATTAATAAAGAAAACCTGACCATTACGTTCAATTTCGTAAGATATAGCATCGCGAATAATTTCTTCGCTAAAACCAATTACTTGCGATTCTATGGGATAACGATTTGGTGGGGCTGTTGTAATTACGGATAAATCTCTAGCAGCCATTAATGAAAACTGTAGCGTTCTCGGAATTGGCGTTGCTGTTAGGGTAAGCGTATCAACATTGGCGGCAATAGTTTTTAGTTTGTCTTTTACATTAACGCCAAATTTTTGTTCTTCATCCACAATAAGAAGCCCTAAATCTTTAAAAACTACATTTTTATTTACCAATTGGTGTGTGCCAATTAAAATATCTAACTTCCCAGATGCTAAATCTTCAATGGTTTTTGCTTTTTGTTTGGCTGTTCTAAACCGGTTAAGGTAGCCAATAGTGACAGGCATATCTTTCAGCCTTTCTGTAAATGTTCTATAATGCTGGTATGCCAAAATAGTGGTGGGCACTAAAATGGCAACTTGCTTACTGTTATCTACCGCTTTAAATGCTGCACGAATAGCAACTTCTGTTTTCCCAAATCCAACATCACCACAAACTAATCTGTCCATTGGACGTTCGTTTTCCATATCTAATTTTACATCCTGTGTAGCTGTAATTTGATCTGGTGTATCTTCATAAATAAATGAACTTTCAAGTTCTTTTTGTAAGTAACTGTCGGGGGCACATGCAAACCCTTTTTCTAATCGCCGTTTGGCATAAAGCTGAATTAAATTAAAGGCAATATGTTTTACCCTAGCCTTTGTCTTTTGTTTTAAAGTTTTCCATGCACTTGATCCGAGTTTATATATTTTAGGAGGGGTTCCATCTTTGCCTGTATATTTTGATATTTTATGAAGAGAATGAATGCTAACATAAACGATGTCATTATCGGCATAGACTAATTTAATTGCTTCTTGAGTTTTTCCTTCAACCTGAATTTTCTGCAGGCCACCAAATTTTCCAATGCCATGATCAATATGGGTTACATAATCGCCAACCGCTAACGAGTTTAACTCCTTGAGGGTGAGCGTTTGTTTTTTTGAATACCCGTTTTTTATTGTAAACTTATGGTAACGCTCAAAAATTTGATGGTCAGTATAACAGGTTATTTGATTTTCTATATCGACAAAACCTTGATATAAACTTGAAACAATTGTCTTATATTTTTTATCATTAGTATCATGATCTTCTTCGCTTATATTTTCAAAAATATCAATAAATCGATTGGCTTGTCCTTCATTGGAACAGAACAAATAATTGGTAAATCCATTAAAATGATTATCTGTTAAATTATTGAGAAGTAAATCAAATTGTTTGTTGAAAGATGGTTGCGGTTGTATGTAAAATTCAAAAAAATGATTTGAAATAAAATAAGGACTATTTGATAATTCTATTACTGAAAATTGTGCTGTTTTTGCTAAAAAAGACGCTTGATTATAAAATAGCAATTCTGGACGCACGTGCTTTATATCTGATGATAGTTTGTCAAATGTTTCTATTGCTTTTCCAAAAAGTTTTTCTAATTGAGAAGTAACAAATGTTACATTTTCTATGCATAAGACAGTTTTATCACTGATATAGTCAAGAAAACTGACCCTGTTTTCATTTATAAATTTATTTTCTAAGTTCGGAATTATAGTAATTTTGCTTTGCTTTTCAACTGAAAGTTGGGATTCAACATCAAAGGTTCTAATACTATCCACTTCGTTCCCAAAAAATTCTATTCGGTAGGGATGATCATTTGAAAAGGAAAAAACATCCAAAATTCCACCCCGAACCGAAAACTCTCCAGGTTCTGTTATAAAATCTACGCGTTTAAATTCGTATTCAAACAGCACTTCATTAATAAAATCGATAGTAACGGTTTCGCCAACAGCAATTTTTAATGTATTTTTTTCTAGTTCTTTTCGCGTAACTACTTTTTCAAATAAAGCTTCGGGATAAGTAACAATTAAAGCCGGTTTTTTTCTTGAGTTAAGTCGGTTTAAAACTTCCGATCGCAATAAAACATTTGCGTTATCGGTTTCTTCAATTTGATAAGGACGACGATAGGAACTTGGATAAAAAAGAACATCATTGGCACCAATCATTTGTTCTAGATCATTAAGATAGTAAGCCGCTTCTTCCTTTTCGTTTAATAGGAGCAAAAATGTGCAGTCTGTTTGTTTAAAAACCGCCTGTAACACGAAAGAAAGTGAGGAGCCCATAAGCCCTTTTACCTGAATTTTTGCATGAGGGTTTTCAAGCACTCCGGCTATTTGCTTGATTTTTGGAGACTGAAGATATCCGTTATATAATGAAGTTAAACTCAAAACTCAATTTGTAATTTTTGGAACTTGGGTTGAAGGAATTGCCCTAGTGGTGTCCAAAATTCTAATTAAATCATTCTCCCCTTCTTCAATTTTAATTTCACTTTTTACCTTAATTTCTTCTAACTGAGATTGTATTGAAGACACCTCATAATTC
>CAMDSN010000169.1 GCA_945907225.1 Flavobacterium psychrophilum
TCTGTATATAGTTCAACTCTATCCGTTCCTGTTTTTTTTGCCCCCTCAACCATTTCCAAAATTGGATCAACAAAAATAGAAGTTCTGATACCGTTGCGTTTAAATTCTTGAATTACTTCCGTTAAATAAACTTGATTTTTTTTGGTATCCCATCCCGCAGAAGATGTTATCGCGCCAATTGCGTCAGGCACTAAAGTGACTTGGGTGGGTTTGCATTCCAAAATCAAATCTATAAAATTATGTTGCGGGTTTCCTTCTATATTATATTCTTTGAAAACAACCTTTTTTAAATCCCTTGCATCTTTGTAGCGAATATGTCTTTCGTCTGGTCTAGGATGAATTGTAATTCCGTGAGCACCGAAATTTTGGATGTCGGTTGCCACTTTTAATAAATCGGGGACATTACCCCCTCTAGCATTTCTTAACGTAGCTATTTTATTAATATTTACACTTAGTTTTGTCATTATGGATGTTGATTGATTGGCATAATAGGAATACTCTTTTGTAAATCAGAAAAAACTTAAACCCGAAAAATAGTGTTGTAAATGCAACAAAAAAATTAATCACACAAAAATACAAAGTAAAACTAAGTCAACATGTCCTAATTTTTGATTATTTTGCACACGTTAGAAATATTTTCATGAGACACCTTTCAGAATACATCAATAACGATTACAAAACATTCAAGAGTTCAGACAGTATAGCTGATATTCAGGATTTCTTTGCTAATAACAACTATTCGCATTTTCCAATAATTGAAGACCATGTTTATCTTGGATGCCTTTCAGGTGTTGATACAGAAACTTTTGAATACCAAAAGAAAATATCTGATTTTCTATATGCGCTTGAGGGATTTTTTGTTCGCGAGTCCATGATTTGGTTGGATGTTTTAGAGGTATTTGCAAGAAATAATTCGAATATAGTTCCCATTTTAAATGATGAAAATACTTATGTTGGATATTATGAAATTGCGGATGTAATAAAATTTCTTAATGAAACCCCATTTCTTAGAGAAACAGGGGGTGTTATTGTGGTAGAAAAATCAATTTTAGACTATTCCATGAGTCAAATAACACAGATTGTAGAAAGTAATAATGGAAAATTATTAGGGATTTTTATATCTGAAGCTACAGCAGAAAAAGTTCAGATTACGATAAAAATAACACTTGGCAGCATGAATGATATAATACAATCTTTCCGAAGATATAATTATGAAATCATATCAGAACATCAAGAAGACAACTATTTAACCATATTGAAAGAGCGTTCAGAATATTTGGATAAATATTTAAATATGTAAAGTTTAAAAAGCTTTTTAGATTAACCCATTACATAACATAATGAAAGTTGCAATTTTCGGACAATATTATCAAAACGATACAAGACCAATAATAAAAGACATATTCGTTTTTTTTAATTCGAATAATGTTGAGTTGGTTATTGAAGAAAAATTTCTTGAGATTTTATATCGCGAAGAAATTGTAAGCAAAAAATACAACACTTTTGCAACCCACAGAGACTTAGATTCTAGTTTTGATATTTTAATTAGTATTGGGGGAGACGGCACTATTTTGAGAGCAGCCACATTTGTTCGGGATTCAGGGATTCCAATTTTGGGTATAAATGCTGGCCGACTTGGGTTTTTAGCAAAGGTTCAAAAAGAAAATATTGAATTATTTCTCAAGATTGTTTTAGAAAAAAAATATACCATCTCAGAACGTTCGTTACTAGCTATTGACTGTAATCCAAATTGCAATGAAATTGATATTAATTTTGCTATGAACGAGGTGGCAATAAGCCGAAAAGACACTACCTCCATGATTACAATTGAAACTTATTTGAATGGGGAGTATTTAAATTCATATTGGGCAGATGGCTTAATTATATCCACGCCAACAGGATCTACGGGTTATTCTATGAGTTGTGGAGGCCCAATCTTAATGCCCGAATTAAATGGAATAGTCATAACCCCAATTGCCCCTCACAATCTTAATGCTAGACCACTTGTGATTCCAATTGACACAGAAATAAAACTTAAAGTTTCAGGGCGAGAAGAACAATACTTGGTTTCATTAGATTCTAGAATTACATACATAAACAATAATTCAGAGTTAATTATTAAAAAAACTCCCTTCACTATTAATATGGTAGAAATTCCTGATGAAACATTCCTAAAAACACTTCGAACCAAATTATTATGGGGTGAAGACAAAAGAAATTAAAAATTAAGGTCAACTTATACTTGATTTCTTTATATCACGTTTACTAATCTAAAAGTGTAAAGCAATAGTGTAACTCACAAATTTATATTTAGCAGAAATATAAAAGTCTTGTTAAATAAGTGAGTAGAATTGTTATATTTGCAGGCTATTTTCAAGTAAATGAAACGAATACTAATTTTATTTTTTTGTTTGTTTGCCCATGGTTTAGTATCAGCGCAGATTCACGAAATTGGCGCGTTCCTTGGAGGAAGTAATTTTATTGGAGATGTGGGTAAAACAAATTTTATAGCTCCAAATAAAATGGCATTTGGAATTTTGTATAAATGGAATAAAAGTCCAAGGCATGCCTACAGATTTTCATATATGCAATCGACAATTTCAGGGAACGATTTGGATTCAGAAGTTAGAGGAAGGGTTGATAGGGGTTATAATTTTAAGAATAATATTAAAGAATTTACAGCAGGCTTAGAATTTAATTTTTTTGATTTTAACTTACACGATGACCTAACAACTAAGGTAAGTCCATATGTATTTTCGGGTATATCTTATTTTGCATACGATGAATTATTTGTTGTAAATGGTAAAACAGAAAAAGATTATGGCTCAAGTACTTTTGGAATTCCAATGATAGTTGGAATCAAAAGCAACATTTTTCAGAATTTAGTTTTTGGGCTTGAAGTTGGTGCTCGTTATACATTAACTGATAATTTAGATGGAAGTTTGCCAAAAAATAAAAACCTAGAGCCACTTAAATTTGGTAATCTAAACAGTAAAGATTGGTATGTCTTTTCTGGTTTTACAATTACGTATACATTTGGGGAAAAGCCATGTTATTGCAATGAATAAAAAAATGAGTTTAATAGAAACTTTAGATAAAGAAAATCTGCCTAAACATTTAGCCATAATAATGGACGGAAATGGAAGATGGGCAAAAAAAAAGGGACTTATTAGAGCTCTCGGACATGAGAATGGAACAAAATCTGTCAGAACAACAGTTGAGACCTGTGCTAAAATCGGAATTGAAAATTTAACATTGTATGCCTTTTCAACAGAAAATTGGAATAGACCAAAATTAGAAGTTGATACGTTAATGAAATTATTAATAAATTCCTTAAAAAAGGAACTCCCAACTTTAGATAAAAATAAGATTCGATTAAATTGCATCGGAAATATAGACTTACTCCCAGCAAAAGCACAAAAAGAATTAGCATTAGTTATTGAAAAAACAAAGAATAATACAAGAATGAATTTGACTTTGGCATTAAGTTATGGGTCACGGGAGGAATTATTAACCGCTATCAAAGAAATTAGCAACAAAGTTAAAAATAATATAATTTCTATTGACTCTATTGATGAATCAATTATAAATGAGCATCTTTACACGCGAAATTTACCAAATGTAGATTTATTGATAAGAACTAGTGGCGAACATCGAATTAGTAATTTCTTGTTATGGCAAATAGCTTACGCAGAATTATATTTTACAACTGTTTTGTGGCCAGATTTTAACGAACAAGATTTATATTTAGCCTTAGAAAGCTACCAAAAAAGAGAGAGAAGGTTTGGAAAAACAAGTGAACAAATTAAATAAATTTTCAGTGCAAATTACTACTTCAAAAATATTCCTTTTTCTTTTTTTATTTGGAACTATTTTTAAATTACAAGCCCAAGATAAAATCCCTTTTAATGAAGGGAAAAAATATATTTTAGCTAAAGTCAAAGTCAATGGTAAAATTAGCTACAACGAACAAACGGTCGTTACATTTTCAGGGCTAGAAAAAGGGCAGCAAATTACGGTTCCAGG
>CAMDSN010000170.1 GCA_945907225.1 Flavobacterium psychrophilum
AAAAAAGTAAAAAAAAATCCCGGAAATATTTTTCGGGATTTTTTTTTGTTAGTCAAGAGAAGCCAAGTAGCGCTCCGCATCTAAAGCTGCCATACATCCTGTTCCAGCTGCAGTAACTGCCTGACGATATACATGATCTGCTGCGTCACCACCAACAAAAACACCTTTGATATTGGTTTTTGATGTTCCAGGCTCATTAATAATATATCCTGTTTCATCTAAATTTAAATAATCTGCAAAAATATCAGTGTTCGGCTTATGACCAATGGCTACAAAAAATCCAGTAGCAGGAATGTCAAATATATCATCTGTCATTTTATTTTTAACTTTAATAGCATTTACTACTTGTCCGTCACCCAATACCTCAACTGTATCATAATTCATTAGAATAGTAATATTATCTGTTTTTCTAACGCGATCTTCCATGATTTTTGAAGCTCTAAACTTTTCACTTCTAACCAACATGGTAACTTTTTTACATAGTTTTGATAAGTAATGTGCTTCTTCACAAGCCGAATCACCTGCACCTACTATTACAACTTCTTGATTTCTGTAAAAGAACCCATCACAAACTGCACAAGCTGAGACACCACCGCCTGTAGAAAGATAATGCTGTTCAGAAGGCAAACCTAAATATTTTGCCGTTGCACCTGTAGATATTATAACGGTATCTGCATGGATTTCCTTAGTGTCATTAATCCATACTTTATGAATATTTCCAGAGAAATCAACTTTTGTTGCCCAGCCATCACGTACGTCAGTTCCAAATCGCTGCGCTTGAGCTTGTAAATGAACCATCATTTCAGGGCCTGTTACACCATCTGCGTAACCAGGAAAATTTTCTACTTCATTGGTGGTCGTTAATTGTCCACCCGGCTGTGTTCCTTGATATAAAACCGGACTCATATTAGCTCTTGCAGCATATATAGCAGCTGTATAACCCGCTGGCCCTGAACCAATAATTAAACATTTCATTTTTTCTATCGAATCTGACATAAACTTTAATTTAATTTTAATGCAAATGTAAACTTTTCAGCCGAAAAAAAATATGGCCTCAATTCGATATTTCAATTTTAAAGTAAGATGCTATAATTGTTGAAAAACATTTTGTTAACTCATAATTAGTTCTATATTTGCACACCTTTCGGGGTGTAGCGTAGCCCGGTTATCGCGCCTGCTTTGGGAGCAGGAGGCCGCAGGTTCGAATCCTGCCACCCCGACCAAAAACTTTTCAGCGAAGCTGGAAGGTTTTTTTTATATACAAATCCCAAGCTCGCTTGAAGGGTTTGGATATAAAAAACCTTCTCATTTTTTTTAAAAAAAATGAGAAGGTTTTGAGCAACTTCCCCCACTCTGGATCACGGAGTAATCCTGCCACCCCGACAAAATAAAGCGTGGATCTTTAAAAAAAAGTTCACTTTCTTTTAAAGTGTAAAGGTTTGTTTAAATTGAAGCGAAGCTTTAATTTGCTTCACAACCTTTCAGGATCATAAAATAATCCTGCCACCCCGACAAAAAAGTGTAACAGTTTTTTTTTAGTAAATTTGTTTACTTAAAAATTCAACCACTTTAAAAATTTCTTAAGATTTCCTTTCTGATCCCAGAGAGGATTTTTTTTTGCAAGTAAACTCCATTACTATTCTAAATCTATCTAATGAGTCCTTCTTAAAAATATTTCAAGAAGTTTTTCTTAAAAATTCTACTTTTTATTTCTTTTTAAAAAACAAATGCGCTTACGATATAATTTCTATTTTTGTTAAAATTTATTAATACGCCCTAACTATGTTAATTATCGGAATCGCTGGAGGTACTGGAAGTGGAAAAACAACTGTTGTTCAACAAATCATAAATGAATTGCCAGAAACTGAAGTGGGTGTTATTTCACAAGATTCATACTATAGAGAAAATAATAACTTGAGTTTTGAAGAAAGGGCTTTGATAAATTTTGATCATCCCCGTGCTATAGATTTTGAACTCCTTGTAGAACATCTTACAAATTTAAAGAAAGGCAAAACAATACAACAGCCTGTTTATTCTTTTGCAACTCACAACCGAACAGACGATAGCATTATTACACATCCAAGAAAAGTCATGATTGTTGAGGGCATACTAATTTTAACCAACCCTGAGTTGAGAAAAATGTTTGATGTTAAAATATTCGTTCACGCCGATTCAGACGAAAGATTGATTCGACGTTTGAAAAGAGATATTGCAGAACGTGGGCGTGACATGGATGAAGTGTTAAATAGATATCAAATGACTTTAAAACCAATGCATCAACAATTTATTGAGCCCACTAAAGCATTTGCAGATATAATTATTCCAAATGACAAATACAATACTGTTGCAATAGATGTTGTTCGTGCTGTAATTAACCAAAAATTAACCTAATTCATACAAATGGGTTTCTTCAAAAATCTCAAAGATGCATATCCAATCCTAAAAATACTAGGCAATAAATATGTTATTGTGTTAGTGTTTTTTTCTGTTTGGATGCTTTTCTTAGATACTACTTCTTATATAGAACAAAGAATTCTTAACGAGCAAATTGATGAGCTTCAAGAAAATAAAAAGTACTATGAGGAAGAGATAAAAAGAGATAAAAAAAATATTAAACTATTACAAAAACCGGCTCATATAGAAAAATATGGTCGAGAGAAATACTTCATGAAACGGAAAAATGAGGATATTTATTTAATAGAATTTGAAGAAGATTCTATTAAAGAAGCTCAAACAAAATCTAATTAATATGGAAACTGATTTACTTGATGATTTTGAACACGTTTCCTCAAAACAATGGAAGCAACAAATTCAATATGAGTTAAATGGATCCGATTACAATGAAACGCTTATTTGGGAGAGTCCGGAAGGAATTAAAGTAAAACCCTTTTATCATTTTGATGAGAGTAAGGTTAAATATGAATTAGAAACAAATAAGAAGTCGTTTGCTGTAGTTCAAAATATTTTTGTTCACGATGTTCACAAATCAAATAAAAAAGCAATTGATAGTATTAGAAGAGGTGCTGAGTATATTTGTTTTACTATAGAAAATAAAGATATTGAGTTGCAAACTCTCATGAAAGAACTTCCATTAGAAGACAACACTTATTTCTTTTATTTGCCATTTCTTTCCATCGATTTAATAAAGAGAATAAACAAATTTAGTATAGAAACTAAATATAATTGTGTGATCAAAGTTGATCCTATTGGGCAATTATTAAAAGATGGAAATTGGTTTGAGAATTTAGAAAAAGATATAGCAAAACTTAATAGTATTTCAGAAATATCAACAATACCTTTTTTAACAATAAATGCGGCTTTAATTCAAAATGCAGGGGCTAATATGGTGCAGCAATTGGCCTACACTTTGGCACATATTAATGAATATTTTAATAGAATAAAAAACATAAACCTACCCATCACGATTGAAATCGCAGTTGGTTCAAATTATTTTTTTGAAATTTCAAAAATAAGAGCGCTTCGATTGTTGTTTAAAACTCTGGCAAAAGAATATAATCATGAATTAGATTGTCATATTATAGCCACTCCAACAAAACGAAATAAAACTATTTACGATTATAATATTAATATGCTAAGAACAACTACTGAATGCATGTCTGCAATTTTAGGGGGAGCAAATAGCATAGCAAATTCAGCCTATGATGCTTTGTATCATAAGGACAACGAATTTGGTGATCGTATATCAAGAAATCAATTACTTATTTTAAAACACGAAAGTTATTTTGACAAAGTAGTAAACGTGGCAGACGGCTGTTATTATATTGAAAGCTTAACTGAACAATTGGCAGAGAAAAGTTTACTGCTTTTTAAAGAAATTGAAGCAAAAGGTGGTTTTATCACTCAACTTATTGAAGGAGCAATACAAAAAAAAATTAGCGAAAGCGCTGCTAAAGAACAAGACCTTTTTGATAACGGAAGCGAAGTGCTTTTGGGCACCAATAAATACGCAAATAAAAATGACAAAATGAAAAATGATTTAGAACTGT
>CAMDSN010000171.1 GCA_945907225.1 Flavobacterium psychrophilum
AATAACATTTCCACGTTTGGATTTTATATAATCAAAAATTGCATTTCTTAAGAAATCAGAAGTTGGAGTAGATTGATATAAATTAGGGAAATTAACACCAAGTTCCTTAGATAGTGGTGAAATTACAGGAGTTTTAGTATTACTTAATAATTGCGCTAGTGTTTCAACATTAGCTTGATAAAAAGGACCTATAATAGCATCCATATTTTGCAAATCATTTTCAGCTATAGATTTTCCTACGTTTGATGTTGTCTTCGTCTCTTGTGAGTCTAATATTTTAATTATAATATCCAAGTCTAAGACCTTTGCTGAATCAATTGCCATTAATGCCCCTGAATAAAAATCCAAAGCCATATTCAACAATTTAGTTTTCTTAACATTTGGTTGTATTGAAGGTAAAGAATCATTTTCAATATCTATAAGATTAAAAGGCAACAAAATAGCAAGTTTCTTTGTATTGGTTACTTTAATTGTATTGGATAAATTTATTTTTTGTTTTTTTCCTTTCTCTTTTCGTTGTAGACTGGCTAAACGTAATTTCATTCCCGCTTTTAAACCATTTTTTAATTCTGGGTTTAACAAAGTTAATTCATCCACTGTCATATTATATGTTGAAGCAATACTGTATAATGTTTCTTTTAGCAAGACAATGTGCTCTTCTGAATTATTTGTTGCTGGCTTAACGGATTCTGTTTTTAATGCCGAAACACTTGTCGATTCGGAAGAGGAAATACTATTTTGATTAATTTTATTTTCTGAGATCACTAACTTATAACCTATAGGAAACTCAGAAGCTATTATAGGGTTTAATCGTTCTAATTCTTCTATACTAATCCCATATTTCTTAGAAATTCCATATTTCGATTCTTTTGACTCAATAATATGAAATTGGCCATCTTCATTTGCATTATCTTTTTTTGAAGACTTTGTATTTATGAAATTTTCATCTTTTTGCACACCATTGGTTGGGATTTTTATTTTCTGACCTATTTTCATAGTATCAAAGGATAAATCTGAATTGGCAGCTTTTATATCATCTACAGAAACGCCATATTGTTTTGAAATACTAAACAATGTTTCTTTGGGTTGAACAAGATGTGTAGTGCCTTTTTTATTATCAGTATTAATTTTAGAAATAGCAGAAGAAGGAATCAACAAAACAATGTTTTCTTGTATTCCATTTTGAGAATCAGGATTTAATTTATAGATGTCAAATGGCGTTACTTTATACTTTTGAGCTATTGAATTAATAGTTTCTCCGTTACTAACGGTATGCTTAATATATTTTTCTTGTTGCCCATAAACATAAGAAAAGAAAGAAAAAAAAGTTAGAAATATTGTGAAAATAATGTGCTTTCTCATTTATTATATTTTATTTCAATGTATAAAATTAACAATACTTTTTAATTTAAATATAGTTTGGTTCTTTTTATTCTCTAGATTTATTCCCACTCAATTGTTGCTGGAGGTTTGGAACTAATATCATATACGACTCTATTAACGCCTCTTACTTTATTGATAATTTCGTTGGATATACTCATTAAAAAGGCATAGGGTAAATGAACCCAGTCTGCGGTCATACCATCAGTTGATTCAACAGCCCTCAATGCAACAACTTTTTCATACGTGCGCTCATCTCCCATTACACCAACGCTATTCACAGGAAGTAAAATAGCTCCGGCCTGCCATACTTTATCGTATAATCCGTGTTCTTTTAATCCATTGATAAAAATGGCATCAACTTCCTGTAAAATTCTAACTTTTTCTGGTGTGATTGAACCTAAAATTCGAATAGACAATCCAGGTCCGGGAAATGGATGTCTTCCCAAAAGTTCCGGGTCGATGCCCAATGTTTTCCCTACCCTACGCACTTCGTCTTTAAATAACATGCGTAATGGTTCTACTATTTTGAGTTTCATATAATCAGGTAAACCACCCACATTGTGATGTGATTTGATTGTCGCCGATGGCCCTTTTACTGAAACTGATTCGATTACATCAGGATAAATTGTTCCTTGAGCCAACCAAGTTACATTTTCAATTAGATGTGCTTCTGCATCAAAAACTTCGATAAAAGCATTACCGATAGCTTTTCTTTTAGCTTCCGGATCCTCAACCCCATCTAATGCATTCATAAATCGGGCTGTAGCATCAACACCTTTTACATTCAATCCCATGTCTTTGTATTGATGCAAAACGTTTTCAAATTCATTTTTACGAAGCAAACCATTATTGACGAAAATACAATAGAGGTTTTTACCTATAGCTTTGTGCAATAAAACTGCGGCAACCGTCGAATCTACGCCACCTGAAAGTCCGAGTACAACTTTGTCACCTTTTACTTTTTCCTGCAATTCTTTAACGCAATCTTCTACAAAAGCATTGGGTGTAAAGTTTTGAGGAACGTGTGCAATCTTAACCAAAAAGTTCTCTAGAATTTGTTTCCCATCAGTAGAATGATACACCTCCGGATGAAATTGAATTGCATAGGTTTCTTCTCCGTCTATTCGAAAAGCTGCATTTTCAACATCTTTGGTACTGGCCAATTTCACACCATTATTTGGTAAATGTTTGATAGTATCACTGTGACTCATCCAAACTTGAGAATTTAGATTTACCCCTTCAAAAAAAGTTTCGCCTTCTTTGATATAGGATAAATTAGCTCTTCCGTATTCTCTGATGTTGGAAGCAGCAACTTCGCCACCTGAAAAATGAGCTAAATACTGTGCACCATAGCAAACAGCTAGTAATGGAATTTTTCCTCTGATAGCCGACAAATCAATTTTCAAGGCATTTTCTGAACGAACAGAATATGGACTCCCACCAAGAATAACTGCTTTATATATTGATAAATCAAGAGGGATTTTATTATATGGGAAAATCTCGCAATAGATATTTAATTCTCTTACCCGGCGTGCAATAAGTTGTGTGTATTGTGATCCAAAATCTAAAATAAGTACGTTGTGTTGCATTGTTGTGATATAGTTGTGTGTAAGCGACTATTTTTAAATAATTAAATCAAATAACTGCGAAACAGAAATTGACTTGTATCAATTAGTTTAAAGTGCAAAGTTACAAAAAACCAAAACTAATACTATAATAAAGAAATATATTAATAACATTATGTAGCATAAAATTTGATAAAATGTGAGTAGACTTTGTATAATAAATTAGCTCTAATTTGCACACCAATAGTTTATAAATCGTGAGGTCCCTATTCAACAATACACTTGTCATTTTTTGATTTTTAATTTCGGCACAAACCCAACTTGCTCAAGATAATTTTGAAGGTAACAATACTATAACAACATGGTTTGGTAATGATTGCGGAATGGATGTTAATTTCTTAAATCCATTTATTGGAGAGATAAATAATTTCTCTAAGGTGCTGATATACAATGACACTAGAGGTCAGCATGCAAATGTTAGATTTAATTCAGGATTTAATTTTAATTAAAACAGTAGTCGTGTTTTTAGCTTAAAGATTTGTGTATCGCAATTTCAGGACAATACATTGAATAAAGCCAAAAAAAAACCGATTCTTTAACGAATCGGGTTTTTTAAAACTAATGTAAAACAAATTATTATTTTTGTTTAAAAGCTTTAGCACCAGGAAAATAAGCATTCTCACCTAATTCTTCTTCTATTCTTAATAGCTGGTTATATTTTGACATACGATCTGATCGAGAAGCAGATCCTGTTTTTATTTGTCCACAATTTAAAGCAACAGCCAAATCTGCGATAGTGTTGTCTTCAGTTTCTCCAGATCTATGAGACATCACAGATGTATATCCAGCGTTATGCGCCATGTTTACAGCTGCAATTGTTTCAGTCAAAGTTCCTATTTGGTTTACTTTCACTAAGATTGAATTGGCAATTCCTTTTTCAATTCCAGTAGCTAAACGTTCTACATTGGTTACAAATAAATCATCACCGACTAATTGTGTTTTGTCTCCAATTAATTCGGTTAGGTATTTCCAGCCTTCCCAATC
>CAMDSN010000172.1 GCA_945907225.1 Flavobacterium psychrophilum
TGGATTTCTCCAGCTATTTTTTGTGAGTTAATTTTTTTGAAATCTTTGCTAAAGTCAATTCCTTCTCCAAAAGACACTCCTTTAGAAGATGTAAATTTAAATTTTTTTTCTGTGAAAAACCATTCATTTTTTTGATTGTAGTACAATTGCTCGGTTTCAAGTAATTCGCCACTTTGGTTTGATATTTTAACTTTGTCTTGTAAATCTATAATATTGGTATTTTTGTAAGATACTGCATACTTTGCGTCTACATAAGTTTCTTTCCCATTTTTATCATATAATGTTAAATGTATGCCTTTTGGGAACTCTGTAAAAGGGTATTTTACTGTGGCATAATCCCTCATTTTGGGACTTATTAAATTTGCGGTTATTCTCCCAGAATCGGTGTATTTTAGGTTAATGCCCTCTGCGTCGCCACTTGGTGAAAATTCAGAAAAACCCATTTTTTGAACCTCCCGAAAATTACTCTCGCAACTAATTGTTACAATGCCAAAAAAAAGTAATAATAAAAAAGGGACACTATTTTTGGTAAGTGAAATCATTATTCTGAAGGAAAAGT
This sequence comes from Flavobacterium psychrophilum, assembly GCA_945907225.1. GTDB lineage: Bacteria > Bacteroidota > Bacteroidia > Flavobacteriales > Flavobacteriaceae > Flavobacterium > Flavobacterium psychrophilum_Q. The sequence goes on from CAMDSN010000172.1 coordinate 560, forward strand.
AATAGTTTCATTAATCCAACACCCAATAGTTATGGAATTTCCATTTAATTTGGCTTTCGTTATTTCTTGAGTACTTATTGCATTGGGTTCAAAATCTTTTATCAATTTATCAGCAGTGGGTTTTAACCTCGGTTCGTTAACGCCTACTTTTTTTAGGGTTTGAATTCCTAAATAATAAATAGCCTTTTTTTCAAGTTCATTTTTTCCACAATTGTTTGCGCTATTCGCATATTGTTGCGCTAAAAATATATATGCTTTTCCCATTTTTGGATCTGCAATTATTGCTTTGTTTAAATTTTCTTTCGATTTTGGCAAATCATTTGCTAGCAGTCCTGTTGCCAGGTTATAATATATCTTTGCTTTTTCAAGAAGATTGACTTCAAGCTCAGCCGACTCGTTATAATACTTAATCGCTTCATTGTTTTTTCTTTGTTTCAAATTAGCCAATCCCATGAAATTAGCCGATTGCGAATCTACTTTTATAGTATATAGTTTTTCAGCTAAAGTTAAAAATAAACTGTTGTTGCTGCATTTGCGTGAGAGATTAACTAATGCAGCTGTAATCCATTCTCTGTTTTCTTTGTTTTCTGGAAAGTTTTTTGTGTAAAAAGCAACAAGATTATCACAAGTTGCTAAATTTCCAATCAGAACTTCTATAGCTCGTTGAGCCGTTTTGTATTCTTTATTTTCGGGATTTGAAATTAATAAACGGTTTAAAACTTTTGAAACCAGGGTGTATTTTTCTAAAACGACATTGGAAGTTATGCTTTTGTCACCACTATTATATTTTTCACATAACAAACTAAAATAAGTATACAATGCATTAGCATCTTTAACGTTTTCTTGCGCAGTGATAATGCCCCGATCTAATAGATTAAAAATCTCGCCACTAGCATCTATTTTATTATTTACTAAAGCCATGGCTTTATTTATTTCATAATCTGTCGCATCTTTTGGAAAGTTAGTATAGTATTGATCATATAATTTTAAAAGTTCTCTAACTTTTTTTTCTTTATCTTCTAGAGAAGTAGTATTATCTATTTTGTATGTAAGAATTTTTATCCCATCCAAATAAATAGTTTGATCCTCCTTTTGGCAATTTTTCTTGACCTCATTCCATAAATCATAGGCTTCAGGAATTTTATTTGCTTTTAGTAGTTCTTTATATTCAGAAGTTTTTGATTTACACTCAAACTTTTGAGCGTTGCTTGTATTTATAATAAATAATAGGCTAAGTATAAAAATTAGTGATTTCATATAGTTGAAATATTAATCGAATTTACGTTTTACAAACCATTTGTCACTTAAAGATAAGCCAACACTTATGTTAAAATAATTTTCTTGAACTAAATTATTATATGTTGTTCCTCTTTTCCCAACTTCTAGCCCAATATTTACATTTGTGAAAGTCCCAATTAGAGGCAGCCCTAGGCCTACATTAGCTGCAAAATCAGTGATAGATTTATTTTCAATAACTAAACCAGTATTTTCATAACGCAATCCACCCCTGTAAACAATTCTCTTGTAATAGGTAGCATAGGAATTGTAATTTGGGATAAAATATCCACCCAAACTATAGCGAATAGAATTTTCAAAACTACTGTTCGTAATGTTATCAAAACGATTTGACATAACTGAGTTATTTATAAAAGTAACTTCTGTGCCCAGCAACCATTTTTTTATTTCACCAAATCCGGTACCTAGTGCTAGTTTTGAAGGAAGTTTTATGGTTGAATTACCAACTGCTATGTTTTCACTTTGAATTACACTTATGGCACTACTACTTAGTAGCTGAACAATTTGAATATTACGGGTATTATTTAATTTTAATTTGGATTCGGGTGTGAAAATTAAGCTGCTGAAAAGAGATAATTTACCTTTAAGTTTGGTTTGATAGGTTGCTCCAATGTCAAAATTAACGCCACTTAATTCAGAAATGTTGGTCTTGCGGCTTCCATATTGAAGGTCAGTTTGGTATAATAAACCTGTAGTTTCTATGGTGCCAAAATTATACTGCATATTGGCGCCAATATTTATTTTTTTTGTCAGGCTGTAGCCAAATCCTAAAAACACTTTATTTACGCCTCCAATTCCATTATACTTTTGAATCGTATCACTATTTTGGTTTGAAGCTTCGGTAGTCTTACTTATTTTATACCCAACAGAAGAAAACGGGATAAGTCCAAATCCAATTCCTATTTTGCCCAAAGGCAGGCCAATAGCCATATAATCAAGGGAAGTTCTTCTTGATTTTCCTTCTTGATCTTCTGACAAAGATTTAGTATTTGCATAAGTGCCACCCAGTGCCAGTCCACTTAGTTTTAGGCCTGCAAGTTGCGCTGGATTTTGAATATTAATGTGAATGCTGTCGGGAAGCACAGAAATACCTCCCATAGAGCGATTTTCAACAGAGCCTTTAAACTTTATATCGCCAATACCGTAAAATGAGTAGGGCGAAGAAGTTCCTTCTTGTGCTAAAAGGTGGGTTGAAAAAAGGATGCACAGGGCAACAATACTATTTTTAATCATTTTGATTGTATTGAAATGTTTGGTTCAAACTTTTTAATAAGAAATTTGAATTGGCAAATATGGTATTTTTTAATCGCATAGCCAAAAAATCGGAGTCGCCACCCGTTAAAATTGTGATAAAATTTGTGTATTGAGCTTTATATAGTTCAATAAATCCATCCATTTCTAATGCAATCCCATTTACCACCCCCGAATGCATACATGATTCTGTTGAGTTTCCTATAAAATGGAGTGGTTTTTTTTTAGTTAAGGAAGGAAGTTTTGCCGTTTTTTGGTTCATTGATTCATAACGCAAGTGTATTCCAGGCGAAATTGCTCCGCCAAGATAATTATTGTTTTCGTCAATAAAATCATAGGTAATACAAGTTCCAATATCAATAACTAATCGGTTTTGATTTGGATATTCAAGTACGGCACCTGCCGCCAATACCATTCTGTCAATTCCTAAAGTGTTGGGGGTAGAATAGGTGTTTATAAAAGGAAATTTACATTCTTTTGTGAGGTATTGAATTTCAATTGAATTTTTAAGGAATGAGAGGATTGAGTTTTCTATAGTCCCAACACTAGCAACAATTGCTTTTTGGATATTTGGATATTTTATTTTTAGGGCTTTAATAGCACTTAATAATTCATTTTGATTGGAAGTTAAATATTCAACTCCCTTATTTTCTTCAAATACAGCGATTTTAATTTGAGTATTACCAACATCAATGACTAAATGCATGCGATTTGTTTTATTTTCCAAAGTTACGAATAGTTTTTTTTAAGTATTTGTTTTGGATAAATTAAAAATCCTTCTATATTTGCACCCGCATTAGAGGTACCTTAGCTCAGTTGGTAGAGCAATGGACTGAAAATCCATGTGTCCCTGGTTCGATTCCTGGAGGTACCAC
>CAMDSN010000173.1 GCA_945907225.1 Flavobacterium psychrophilum
CTTCATAAAAAAATGTTTTTCATTATTTTCATTAGAATTGGTTATTTAAACAGCTTGCTTATAATTCGTTACAAAAATTTATGAAAAAACTAATTTTTGTTTTTATATTTACAACGCTTTTGGGGGATTAGCTCATTTGGCTAGAGCGCTTGCCTGGCAGGCAAGAGGTGGTCGGTTCGAATCCGATATTCTCCACGAATAAATAGGAAGCGAGCTAAAATAAAATAGCTTGCTTTTTTATTTAAGTCAGGTTCCTATTTTCAAAGCGTAGCTTTGAGGAAAAACGAAGTTAATCCGATATTCTCCACAAAAATAAGCCCTTAAACATAATGAATAAAGGGGTTAAGGTTTTTTTTGATGCTTTTCAATTGGTTTTACAAACACCCCTGGGAATCTATCTTGCTCTCAAAAAGTATCGTCTCATTTTGCATAGCAATAACAGTATAGTTTTTCCCCATTTCTATAGAAATATCATTGGATGAAAATACTATTTTATCAACTAAGTCAATACCCTCTTTTCTAAAAATCTCTTGATCTCCTTCTTTGACAATGAAAATTATCTCATTCCCAGATCCAGATAAAGTAAAATTTTGGAATTTCTCGGAATCATAGCAAAAAGTATATCCTTTTTTTGTAATGAATTCGTCTCTTACTCCAACATAACCGGAAGTAGTTACTCCAGATTCCTCGTCAAATATATCTTCAGATTTAAAATAAAGTCGACAGATAACAGTTGCAGGTTCAATACTATTTTTTAGAGCCGCAAGCGAATCTTTGATCCTTGTACTATCTATACTAGTTTTCAAATTTATTCCATTCCCTTCCTTTGAAACACCATTACAACTTATTGTCATAATATGGACTATAATTAGAAATCCAACAATATTAATTTTATTTTTCATTAAGTAGAATTAAATTATTTATTTACATTTTTCCATTAGAACTTATCTATATATTATAGTTGCTTGGCCCATAGTTTAAAAAAAATCATATAATACATCACGGTTTGTAGCCAACTAATGAAACGGGGTTAAGGTTTGTATTTTTATAAAAATCCATAAACAACTCAAGCCCTATTGGCTCATTTCCATTTAAATGAAGTAATACAATGCTCCCCTTTTCTATTGTTTCACCAAGTGCTAACCAGGCATTACTCCCCAGAGGAATGAGACCATAAGATAAAATTTTATTTGTTAGAGATTCGTTTGAAATAAGACCAGGAAACCGGAAAAAAGGAGAGGGTAAAATCCCGCTTTCTAACATTACTATTTCATTTTGTATCACTTCATAATTAACATCTGTCTTACCGTCTAACATAAAATTGTCCTCGTTTTTTTTAAAAAAACTATAGGAATGGCTATAGGAATGGTTTACCCATATAATTTCACAATTGCCCCGCTCCTTCTCTATAAAAGCCAACTCTTCTTTATGTTTTTCGATCCATTTTCCTGAAATACAAATATAAATTGGTGAAATATTTTGAGCTACTAGGAAATTAAAAAAATCTTTATCCATTTGCTTTGCTGATGGACACAAATCCAAAGTAATAACATATCCATCAAATGGCACTTTATAAATTCCTGATTGTGTTTTGAACACAGCATCTTGAACATGTCGTTTCAGTTTGAAATAAAACGCTTTATTTGAAGAATAGTCGATTTTTTCATAAAGTTGTAATTGATCATATTTGACAATACTTGTTTTTAGCGTAGTAATGTCTAATATCAAACAAAAAAATTGTCCCGTTGAACTGTCTTTAAATTTACGTAGTGTAATAAATTTATTGTTGTTTTTTATTGTACAGATTTGGACACTATATTCTGTTATCTTACCAAAGCTAAATTTTTTCTGTATCTGAAGTAAATTATCCTTGTTAGTTGGTTTTTTTTTAAATTTTACTCTGTTGGTTTTTGGTTGATTACATGAAAATAAAAAGAGAAGAAAGAAACAAAAAAAATGTAATTTCATAAATTTTTTAAATAAATATCAAAAATAAAGAACATTTTTCGCGCTATCATTATGGCTCATACTTCAAATTTAAGTCTTTTATAAGGATCCTTACTTTTTGCATAAAAGCAATTCCTGGATCTTCTTTTCCAGTAAAATAGGTTGCACTAGTCTCTTTCCAGAGTTTGGATTTTCTAAATTTACCATACTCACTATGCCCAATGACATATTCTATTGGATACTTACTTTTTAGATATCTAACTAATTTGGCGTTCGCAATTATTTGTTTTTCGGTTAATGGGTTGTCTTTACCCCCAATATTTTCAACTCCGATAGCACAATAATTTAAACCAATCGTATGTCGTGCAAATAAAGTGTCACTCAATAACTGATATATTTCTCCATCTCTATCCACTAAATAGTGGGCAGAAACATTTAATTGACTTTGTTTTTTGTTGTATTCTCTGCCATTTTCAATTCTAATATTATTAAAATAATTAAAACTACTTTTCAATGTGCCGCCACCAACATAATGAAGTACAATTATTTTTGGAACAATAGTGGGAGTAGATTGAATTATATTGTGCCTTTCTTTTAAATATTCCAAGCTAAGTTTAATCCGCTCTTGGTTATAAACTATAGGCATTTTATTAATTGAAATTAGATTTTTATTTTGCCCAATAAAAGTGTAAGAAAAAAGGAAAAGAAATAATGAAAAAACATATGTTCTATTCATAACTTTTTATGAATTGAATGTTCTCTTTCTCAACTGCCGATAATAACGATTTTACATCCTTACGTCTTGGTCTATACCATTTTTGTTCTCTGAAATAATCTATCATATTTTGAGTAGTAAAAATATAACCATGTCTAGCAAAAATTTCATTTCTAAATACTTTTAAATCCCAACTATCCAATCCGCTAAGGTCGTTTTCATTTATATACCTTGTTGACCCCTCTGGGTAAATTCCCGGTGTGATTTTTCGTTGATTTGATGGTCTTGGCGCGTGTTTTTGAGCTGTTACAAAGTTGGATGCAAACACGGAAAACAAAGCGATTAAAATAATTTTTTTCATTTTTTAAAATTAAGTTTATAAATTAATGATTAACTCTGAGAATTCACAAGTTGGATGTAAAATTACAAAATAAATTACCTATAAATAAAGATTGTTTTTAATACTATTTAAACAAAGAAAAAACAACGCTATGTGAAATATAAAATAAGAAATGTGATCTGTAGAATAATTTTCTCAATTATCATTTGAGCATTTTAAATGATTGGATTAACTTTTCATTATTAAATCTACTTATCCAATTATAATCTTCCCTGTTCTTAGTAACATCCCTATTACTTGTGCCGTATCCTTCAGCATTATAAACATCTTTATTCAAAAATCTAATCACTCTGCCATTATTGTAGTATGTTCGGTGTTCATAGAAGCCCATAACATTTGTGTAAGTTGAAAAAACAAAAAATAAAATATCGTTTTTAAAATAAAATTTTACCGTAGCCTCCCATTCCCAACCTTCAAATTTTGATGTTATAATTTTATACCCATTTGGATAATTGCATTGAGTTGATGACTGAGGATAACTAACATTTTTTCCAAATCCATTTTTACTAATAATTCTTCTTGCGCCACTTTTGCAACTTGTTGATTGCCTTTTAACTTCCATGCCATTCACTTTATTGAAATTCATCCTAATGTCAGATACTCTATCTTCCGTTGACTGAGCAATTAATTGGAAAACAGAAATTAGAGTGATGAGTAAAATTAAAACTGGTTTTTTCATTTTTATGGTATTAATTTATAAATAATTTAAATTTAAGATAAATGCTCAAAATTCAAGAACAACAAAAAAAATGAATATGAATATAAATACTAAACAAAACTATAAAAAAAACTAAAGGTAAAAACAATATTTCGTCAAAATGCCAAACGCTTGTATTCTAGAATGTAATTTGCTAATTTTTTAAAAGATTAAATTGTAAAATACAATTGACCATTGATTAAAAACTAAAGCGGA
>CAMDSN010000174.1 GCA_945907225.1 Flavobacterium psychrophilum
CGCAATTTAAATCATGAAAAAAGGCACTTTAGTATTATCTCTTGACTTTGAATTAATATGGGGGATTTTTGATCATGTGAACATTCAAGATAAAGTTTCCTATTTTGATAGCACAATTAATGTGATTCCAAGAATGCTTGATGTATTTCAAAAACAAGATATTCATGTTACTTGGGCAACTGTTGGAATGCTCTTTAATGAAAATTGGGAGGAGTGGTTTTCAAATTTTCCAGAAGTTTTGCCAACTTATCAAAATCAAAATTTAAATCCATATCATTATGGTGAAATGCATAGAAATGCTGGATTAGATCGTTTCTTTTTTGCACCAAAATTAATTAAAGAAATTCAAAGTGTCCCCAAACAAGAAGTGGGAACTCATACTTATTCACACTACTATTGTTTGCAATCAGGACAAAACAGGGAGCAATTTGATGCTGACTTAACCCAAGCGATAAAAGTGGCAAATGCCTTTTCAATTAAATTAGATTCGCTCGTATTTCCCAGAAATCAGTTCAATGAGTCCTATTTAGCTGTGTGTGAGAAACACCGTATAAAAACAGTGAGAACCAATCCAACTTCCTGGTATTGGAATGTGAATAAACCAGAAACCTTACTCACAAAAATAGCACGAACTGGTGATGCCTATTTTCCAATTGGGAAAAAGTCATATCATCCAACTACAATAGCAAAAGGAACAATTATTGAACAACCAACAAGTCGATTTTTTAGACCGCAAAGCAATATAAACATATTTAATTCGACACGTATAGTTCGAATTAAAAATGAAATTATTGCCGCAGCACAAAACGGAGCGGTATACCATTTATGGTGGCATCCTCACAATTTTGGTATTGATTCTGAAGGGGCTTTGAAGGCATTGAATGAAATTTTATCGGTTTATAAACACTGTGCAGAAACCTATGGGATGGAAAGCCAAAATATGCGAGAATTGGCAATACCCTATCTTGTAGAATAACAAAGCCATGCATTTGATACAAAAAATAAAAAATAGTCCAAAATGGTATTGGTTGCTACTAGGCTATCACTTTTTATTTATATATTTTGCTTTTATTTATAGACAGCAAAGGGGTAGGTCAGACGCTACTTTATATTGGTTTCAAAATGCCTATACCAGTGGCAAATCTTGGTCGGATTTTTTAAATTATGGCGCCGATTTTCTACTTTTTTTAAATTATCCATTAGTTGCAATTGGTTTGCCCTATTGGTTCGCATTCTTGCTATATGGGACTATAGGATTTTTAGGCTGCCTACAATGGTTTAAATGGGCTCAATTCGTCGCAGGTTCTAAAACTGTTTTTAGAAATAAAACAATTCTTCTTTGTGTCTTTTTACTTCCAAATTTGCATTATTGGACGGCCGGCTTAGGAAAAGAACCTATTTTATTTTTGGGGATTTCTACATTTTTTTATGCGCTTAGCACTCATAATTTTAAATCACTTCAATTTATTCTTGGCAGTATTATTATACTTTTAATTCGGCCCCATTTAGCAATGATACTGTTTGCTGCACTTTTAACGGGCTTGTTTTTTTTAAAAGACACTAATCTTAAAAAGCGTATTTCATTATTTTTAAGCTGTCTTTTTGTCTTGGCACTTTCTTTTTATATGGTTTTGCAGCTTTCGGGAGTTCGTTATTTTAGTTGGAAACGCATTTTATATTTTAATGAATATTCCATTCTTTCATTTCGGAATTCGGGATCTTATGTTCCCATGCTAGAGTATAATTATTTTTATAAATGGTTTACGTTTCATTTCAGACCATTATTTTTTGATGTTCATTCTATTCCAATGTTTTTCGCAAGCATTGAAAATTTAATATTACTGCTAATCTCCATTTTGACAATCTTAGTATGTCTAAGATATTTTTCTCAATTGAGGTTTCCGTTTTGGATGAAAGTAACTTTTATTTTTTCCATTTTGGTCACTACAATTTATATTGAACGCTATGCTAATTTGGGTATATTTATGCGAACAAAAATGATGTTTCAGCCCTTTTTGTTGATTGCTTGTCTTCACTTAATAGCACAGGGCTACTCAATTTATAAAAGTAAGCAGCTATGAAAAATTCCAAACTCATTCGGATAACGACAGTGCCTATTTCGTTGGATAAATTACTGCAAGGACAATTAAAGTATATGTCATCTTTTTATGAGGTAGTAGCCATTAGTTCGGATCCTGTTTATCTTGAAAAGATTGGAAACCGCGAGGGCGTTAGGACCTTTCCATTGCGATTAACAAGAAAAATAACCCCTTTTGCTGATTTCTTAGCTGTTGTAACCCTTTTACTTTGGCTTAGAAAAGAGAAACCTTTAATTGTGCATTCTCATACCCCAAAAGCGGGATTAGTTGCCATGTTGGCATCAAAACTGGCAGGTGTGCCTATTAGATTGCATACCGTCGCAGGCTTGCCCTTACTGGAAACTACTGGTTTAAAGAGAAAACTATTAAATTTTATCGAATGGTTAACCTATTCTTGCGCCACTAAAGTGTATCCCAATTCTTTTGGATTAAGGGATATAATTCTAAGAAATAAATTTTGCGATCCCACTAAAATTCGTGTCATAGCCAATGGAAGTAGTAACGGGATTGATATAGATTATTTTAATCGAAATGCAATATCTGACGAGGTAATTTCTTCATATAAAGAAAAATATACTATTTCATCAAGTGATTTTGTGTTTATTTTTGTGGGTAGATTAGTGTCTGACAAGGGTATAAATGAAATGGTGATTGCTTTTGAACGTGTTCAAAAAAAGAATGCTGCTGCTAAATTACTGCTAGTAGGCCATTTTGAACCCGATTTAGATCCGATTTTACCTGAGACTTTATTAAAAATAAAAGAAAATAAAGCAATTATATCGGTTGGCTATCAAAACGACGTTAGGCCTTTTTATGCCATTTCAAATGCCTTACTATTCCCGAGTTATCGTGAAGGATTTCCCAATGTTGTAATGCAAGCTGGTGCCATGAATTTGCCTTCTATAGTTTCAGATATTAATGGATGTAACGAGATTATAGAAGCCGATGTTAATGGTGTTATTATTCCAATTAAAGACAGTAAGGCTATTGAAAATGCTATGAATAATTTTATTGAAAACCCTAATTATTTCGGTAAACTTCAAGGTAAGGCTCGAGAAATGATTACGTCTCGATATGGGCAGCTTCATGTTTGGAAAGCGATACATGAGGAATACTTGCACTTTTCTAATAAATAAGTTATTTTTCTGTTAGTTAAATTTGCTAATTACACCTTAAGAGATAATACTAGTTTATTTACTCTAGTTTTTTATACATTTGACTAATTCTATTTTTTAACTTACTTGAACATGAAATCTGTCTTAATACTTGAGGTAAACGATTCTATGTGGGCTGAAATAGTCTCAAAATCTATTAATTACGATTTCTATCACACGCAATCGTATCATCTTTTAGAGTTAAAAAAGAAACCTATTTTATTTGTTGCATTTATAGATCAAGATTTTATTGCAATACCTATTTTAATCAGAAAAATAAAAAACACTAGCTATGTAGATTGTACTTCTGTTTATGGATATTCTGGGCCTATAAGTAATATTGATTTTGAAAAATTATCCAAAGAGCATATAACTTATTTTCAAACTCAGTTATTAAGCTACTTTAAAAAAAGTGGTTTTGTATCGGCGTTTTCGAGATTAAACCCTATTTATTCAAACGGGACGGTCTTTAAAAATTTTGGTGATTTAATTAATGTAAATCAAACTGTTTTTATTGATACCATTGTTTCAGAAGAATTGCAAAAGAAAAGATATAGGAAATCTGTTGCCTATGATATAAAACAACTTAGAAAATCAAATATTACCATTTTTGAAGCTACAGAAGAATCAGATATTGACACTTTTAAAGTTATTTATAAAAGTACAATGAAAAAAGTGGCAGCAAGTTTTGAATATTACTTAAGCGATTCCTATTTT
>CAMDSN010000175.1 GCA_945907225.1 Flavobacterium psychrophilum
AGCGTTTTTAGGGATGAATTCATCTTCCCAAAACACAACGGAAAAAATGTTATTTATTTCACCGGCAATTCTTTGGGACTGCAGTCTAAAAGAAGTAGAAAATATGTTGATGAAGTTATGGATGATTGGGCAAGTTTGGCTGTTGAAGGGCACTTTCATGCAAACAAGCCATGGTGGGATTATCACGAACGATTTGCTTATCCTTTGGGTAAATTAGTTGGGGCAAAACCTAGTGAAATTACAGTAATGAATACTTTGACTGTGAATTTACACTTGCTAATGGTTTCCTTTTACAGGCCAACCAAAACCAGATATAAAATTATATGTGAAGAAAAAGCATTCCCTTCAGATCAATATATGTTTCAAAGTCAAGTCCATTTTCATGGGTTTAAAAGTGAAGATGCAATCGTTGAAGTAAAAAGAAGGGAAGGCGAACATACTATCCGTTTGGAGGATATTTTGGACAAAATAGATGAGGTTGGTGACGCTTTAGCTTTAGTACTTTTTGGAGGTGTAAATTATTATACCGGGCAGGTTTTTGACATGAAATCTATTACTGCTGCAGGACACAATGTTGGTGCTATGGTAGGGTTTGATTTAGCTCACGCCGCTGGGAATGTTGAATTAGAACTTCATGATTGGAATGTTGATTTTGCAGTTTGGTGTTCTTATAAATACATGAATTCAGGACCCGGTAATGCCTCGGGATGTTTTATTCACGAAAAGCATCACGACAATAAAAATATTCCACGGTTTGCTGGCTGGTGGGCTCAAAAAAAGGAAAGGCGATTTTTAATGGAGCAATCCTTTGATCCCATTGTTGGTGCAGATGGATGGCAAGTAAGTAATTTGCCAATTTTATCTCTAGCCCCTTACTTGGCTTCTGTTGAATTGTTTGCCGAAGTGGGAATGGAAAAACTAATACGAAAAAGAAATAGTATAACGGCTTATCTTGAATTTGTATTACAACAAATTGATGCTGAAATTGAGGGTGCTAAATTTGAAATAATAACACCCAATAATCAAGAAGAACGAGCCTGCCAGCTTTCAGTCTATCTTCACGGGCAAGGAAAAAGTTTATTCGATTTTCTGATGAAAAATGGCGTGATTGTAGATTGGCGCGAACCCAATGTTATCCGATTAGCACCTACACCTTTTTATTGTTCCTATACTGATATTTATGAATTTGGTCAACTATTGAAGGAAGGAATTCTGAAATTGAAATAGTATGATTTTAATAAATTTATTAAACGAACTTATAACATTTGAAATCACTTTTTATTTACCAAAAAGAAATTAATGGACAAACAACAAATAATAAATGCATTTGACCCAAGTCAGCCAGGCCTAGCAGATGCTACGATATTTGGATTGCCTTTTTCTGCATCGCAATCTGAAATAATAATTATTCCTGTTCCTTGGGAAGTTACAGTGAGTTATGGTGCAGGAGCTTCTGAGGGGCCAAAAGCTATTTTTGACGCATCATTTCAAGTTGATCTTAATCATCAATTTTTTCCTGAATTGTGGAAACTTGGAATCTTTTTTGATGAAATCCCAACGCATTGGAAAGTAAATTCGAATACCTATAAGTTACTGGCACAGCCTATAATCGAAGCATTGGAAAACGGTGAGGATTTAAATAGTCATCCCAGTTTGATGAAAGATTTAGAATCTATAAATACGGCTTGTCGCAATTTACATACAGAAGTTAAAGACAAAGTTTTGTATTGGACCAACCTTGGAAAGAAAGTAGTCCTCGTTGGCGGGGATCATTCTACACCATTGGGTTATTATGAAGCACTGGCTACTATTCATGATGACTTCGGCATTTTACATTTAGACGCTCATATGGATTTACGAATAGCGTATGAAGGTTTTACCTATTCTCATGCTTCAATTATGTATAATGCGCTTCAAATTCCAGAAATATCAAGAATAGTTCAAGTTGGAATTCGCGACTTTTGCGAACAAGAAGTTTCGGTTATACATGATTCAAAAGGCAGAGTGTTAGTGAATACGGATTCTGATTTGAAAGCGGAAACTTTTATGGGTAAGTCGTGGTCAGAACAATGCGATGCAATAATTGCTACTTTGCCAAAAAAAGTATGTGTGTCTTTTGATGTAGATGGAATGAACTCTTCTTATTGTCCGAATACAGGGACGCCAGTTCCAGGAGGATTTTCATTTGAGCAAGCAACCTATTTATTTAACAAGCTCGCCGAAAGCGATAAAGAGATAATTGGTTTTGATTTAGTTGAAGTGGCTCCAGGGGAAACGGATGATTGGGATGGCAATGTAGGGGCACGAATGTTGTTTCATATGTGTGGAATGCTTGCAAAAAACAATGGTTTTCCTGTGGGTTCTATGATAAAATTTCAAAGAGATTAAATTCAAATAACTAGAAAAGTAACCGAATAGATTCTACATCTAGTGATCGTTCACCGAGTTACCCAATTTTTATAATCTTTTGTTTTTTCGACTAAGGTCAATTAATAATTTTGGCAAACGGATTTCAAAAGAAAACACAAAAGACACCGAAAAAAGAAATTGAAAAAGCAATTAAAATAAAAAATGAATATGAAAGCGAAAAACAATAATATCAGAACACTTGACCAATTTAAGAATCAACATTACTGAAAAACTGGAACAGCGAAACGTGATGAACTTGATGCTGGTTATGAAAACTTCAAGATTGGAGCAATTATTCATGATGCGAGACTTGAAAAAGGTTTAACACAACAACAAACCGACAGAAAAAACTAACTTTGGACTGTAAAAATTGACAACATAATTAATGACTTTACATCAATATATTGAGACCATAAATCAACGATTTAGGTTAGGAAATGCAACGGAGCATACATTTCGTGGGGATTTAGTAAATCTTTTAGAATCATTAGTCCCTGAAATTAAAGCGACAAACGAACCTAAAAGACAATCCTGTGGAGCACCTGATTATATTATTACAAGAGGTGAAATACCTGTCGGTTTTATTGAAGCAAAAGATATTGGTGATAAAGATCTTGAAGGGAAAAAGAAAACGGGAAACCAAGAACAATTTGAGAGGTATAAATCAGCTCTATCAAACTTAATAATTACTGATTATATTGACTTTCTTTTTTATACCGATGGTGAATTGAAAAACAAAATTTCCATTGGAAAAATAGAAAACGGAACCATTCTTCCAATTTCTGAAAATTTTAATCGTTTTACAGAATTAGTAAAAAACTTTACTCAAACTATTTCCCAAACCATTAAATCACCCACCCGATTGGCGGAGATGATGGCTGGAAAGGCTCGGTTAATGGCTGAAATTATTGAAACCGCCTTAAACGAAGACGATAAAAATGAGGAGACCTCCAACTTAAAACGTCAAATGTTAACATTTCAAAAGATGTTAATACACGACCTTGATAATAAATCTTATTCTGATCTATATTCTCAAACTATCGCTTATGGAATGTTTGCTGCGAGATACCACGACCCATCATTACCAACATTTTCAAGAGAAGAGGCACTTACTTTAATTCCAAGAAGTAATCCATTTTTAGGTCATTTATTTATAGGACTTACAGGAAATCAATTAGATCATCGTTTGGTTTGGATTGTTGATGAATTGGTAAATGTATTTCTTGCATCTGATGTGGCTTCCATTATGAAAAACTTTGGGAAATCTACCAAACAAGAAGATCCTGTAGTCCATTTCTACGAAACCTTTTTAGGGGCATATAATCCTGCACTTCGTAAAGCGAGAGGAGTTTGGTATACACCAGCACCTGTTGTGAATTTCATCGTTCGTGCGGTGGATGATATTCTTAAAACAGAATTTGATTTACCTGAAGGTTTGGCTGATACGAGTAAGAAGACAATCAAAGTTAATTATCAGGGGAAAATAATTGAAAAGGAGGTTCATCGTGTTCAGGTGTTAGATCCTGCAACAGGCACAGGCACTTTCCTTGC
>CAMDSN010000176.1 GCA_945907225.1 Flavobacterium psychrophilum
CAGCATTCAAACTACTGTAGGTATGGAGTTCCAAACAAGCTACTAGCTTTCGGGTTGGATACTGATTTTTAACTGCAGTTGTTGTTGCTAATACCTTACTAGGGGAATGTGCAAAATCTTTATAGGCAACTTTCCCTTTTGACTCAGCAATTTTTTCTAATCGTTTTGAAGCTCCTTTAAAACTTGATATAGCTTCGTAAAAATCAGATTCATCAACACCCATATTTTGACAAATCCATTTTGCTCCCGCTAAATTATTTAAATTATGAGCTCCAAAAACCTCTATTGGCATGAATCCCTCGGGTGTATCAAGTAGCGTAACACCTTCCTCAACAGTATAATTTGGGGTTGTATATGGCAAGCGTCTAATGGTATTTGTTGTTTGCTCTGCCACAGACTTTACGGTAGAGTCCTCTTCGTTATAAACTAAAATACCCCCTTTTGTTATTTGATTGACAAATATTTCAAATTGCTCTATATAATTTTCAAAGGTTGGAAAGACATTAATATGGTCCCAAGCAATACCAGAAAGCAGCGCAATATTTGGTTGATAAAGATGGAATTTTGGTCTTCTATCTATGGGAGATGAAAGATATTCATCACCTTCTAAAATTATAAAATCGTTTTCATTTGTTAAATGCACCATGGTATCAAATCCTTCTAATTGGGCACCAACCATATAATCTACCTCAATATTATGGTAGTGCATGACATGCAATATCATAGAAGTTATAGTTGTTTTACCGTGAGAACCTCCAATAACTACTCGCGTTTTATTTTTTGATTGTTCGTATAAAAATTCGGGATATGAATATATTTTTAATCCCAATTGCTGTGCCTTAATTAATTCAGGATTATCTGCTTTGGCGTGCATACCAAGTATTACTGCTTCTATTTCATGAGAAATTTTTTCAGGAAACCAACCAAGTTCATGGGGTAGTAATCCTTTTTTTTCTAATCTTGACTTTGATGGCTCAAAAATAGCATCATCACTTCCAGTAATATGATATCCTTTATTATACAACGCTAGTGCAAGATTATGCATCGCGGCCCCTCCAATGGCTATAAAATGTGTTCTCATATTTTTAATATTTTAGTTCTTATCTTTATTTTGGTAGGCATCTAAAATTTTAATTGCTTTATCGGGTTGGTGTAACTTGGTTTTATATAACACAGCTAGCCTCTCGTATGTAGCTTTAGAACCTCCTACTTCAATAGCTTTTAAATAATTTTTTTCTGCGCTTTTGAATCTTTCAAAATACTCATCTATGTGTGCTCTTGATAAATATCCGTCTACCACAGACAACTTCATTAATTCATTGGCATAAGCTTGAGCTTTACTCTCGCTGCCACCAAACATACCCGGAACTTGAAGATAATACTCAATCAGCGCCCAACGAGCCTCAATATGTTTGGGATCCAAAGTAAGAACTTTTTCAAACGAAGACTTCATGTCACTTATCAATTTAATTGCTACCCACTTCCCCCCTGCTTTTGATTTTAAACCCAAAGCACCACCATATTTGTAATAATAATTGGCTACTGTTGGCTTAATTTTCTTTAAGGTTTGATAATAATATATGGCCTTGTCCCAATCTTTTTGATAGATTGAGATGTCTCCTAAGTATTCAATAGTTTTTACATTGGATGGATTATCCTTCAAATGCAATTCAAGAAGTGATTTAGCAGGACCATATTTTTCTTGAAAAAACAACTTTTCACCCTTCTCAAAATTGCTTTGAGAAATTACATATAGTGGCATTAGAAAAATAAAAATAAAAATTCTATTCATTAAAATAAGTATGCTAAGCGGAAAACAAAAGTAGTTTTTATTGAATAAAAAAGCTACGTTGTTTGCTATTATTTGATGTAATTTTTAGATAAAGTAATTTATAAATAAAGTCAGAAGCTACAATGAATAGTTAAATGCAAAATAGTTTACTTGAGTTGAATTAATTGAAATAACGAAATCAAAAATTATTGATTTGTCTATTAATTATCATTTCAACTGAAAAAAAAATAAAATTACATACCAAATTAGCCCTAACTTGAATAAATCATAATTCGTACTAATACCCTTGCTATTTTTTTATAAAAACGAGATAAAGTAGGTTAAGCTTATTTATTTTTGTTAAAATTTTACAGATGAAAGTAGGCATAGATAGTATGGCATTCGACATTCCGAAACTTTATTTACCCATAAAATCATTAGCAGAAAATAGAAATATTGAACCTGACAAACTAACAAATGGTTTGGGAATACATAAAATAAGTTTTCTTGACGTTCATCAAGATATTGTCACAATGGCGTCAAATGCGGCGCTAAAACTAATGCAACAAGAAAACCTAAAACCAGCTGAAATTAATAGAATATTTGTTGGCACCGAAAGTGGTATTGATAGTTCAAAACCTGTAGGGTCTTTTGTTTTATCAAATTTAGAAATGATTTTTGGCGAAAGAAGTTTTAAAAACTGTGATGTCGTCGACTTAACATTTGCTTGTATTGGTGCGGTTGATGCGCTTCAAAATTGTGTAGATTACATTCGTCTAAATCCGTCTAAAAAAGCCCTAGTTATTGCTACAGACAATGCCAAGTATGATTTAAATTCAACGGGAGAATATACACAAGGAGCAGGATCAATAGCGATGCTTATAACTTCAAATCCTAGAATATTACATTTTTCAAATGTGGTTGGAATTGCTACTGAAGGTGTATTCGATTTTTTTAAACCCAGACAATCATTTACAAAACAAGAGGCACTTCATTTTGAGAAGAATATAGAATGGAATGGTATCGTAGAAAATGAAATTACCCTCTATAAAGAACAACCTGTTTTTGATGGCCAATATTCTAATCAGTGCTATATAAATCGAATTTGTGAAGCTTATAAACACTATAAATCGGAAAGCAATCAGGATACAAAAATTTATAAAAACTGGTCGAGTTTGTTGATGCATTTACCATATTGTTTTCAAGGAAGACGAACTTTCATAGAAATTTTTGCAAGTGAAAATTCCGAGTTGTTAGAAAAGCAAATCGGTGAAACTACAAAAGATAAAATTAAAGCTTTAGCAAAAAGTAATGAATATTTGACACTCGTTAACGAAAAAATTCTTCCTTCTGAAATCGCGTCTGGTCAGGTTGGGAACATATATACAGGTTCCATTTTCTTGGGACTACTATCTGCTTTGTGTCATCTTTATGAACAAAAAACTAATATTTCAAATACTACATTTGGATTTATTGCCTATGGTAGCGGTTCAAAATCAAAAGTTTTTGAAGGGGAAGTTCAAGAAAATTGGAAAAATGCTATTGAGAAAGTAAAATTATTTGAAACTTTGAAAAATGCAAAATCAATTGATTTTGATAC
This sequence comes from Flavobacterium psychrophilum, assembly GCA_945907225.1. Classification (GTDB taxonomy): domain Bacteria; phylum Bacteroidota; class Bacteroidia; order Flavobacteriales; family Flavobacteriaceae; genus Flavobacterium; species Flavobacterium psychrophilum_Q. The sequence continues at coordinate 3,372 of CAMDSN010000176.1, forward strand.
ATATGAAAAATTACATAAAAAAGAACTGAAAGAATCTGTCATTGCTCCTGAAAATGAATTTTATTTAGAACGTATTGAAAAAGAAAATTCAGTATTGGTTGGGGCGAGATATTATAATTTTGCTTGACTTCTCTCCATCTTTAGATGGAGGAGGAAAACAAAATGAATCACTCATTGGCTTTAGCCAAAAAAATCATTTCCTGATTTTAATATTATATTTCTCAATTATCGCATCACATTCTTCTTTGAAAGTTTTTTTCTTATGATGAACTTCTTGATTTTTGATGTAGTTTCTAACTTTATATACTACAGATTCTGAAACAGACAAAGCAAAATACTCATCTTGCCATTCAAATTTTCTTCTTTTTAAGTTTGGAAAAAGATGTCTGTTTTTATTAATCCAAAAAGAAGATTCCCCTTTTATCAATTGCATCACTTTATCTACACTTTGATTTATATTTAATGAAATCAAACAATGACAATGGTCTTCATAACCATTAATAAAATCAATATAAATCCCTTTTTGTATAGCATTTTCTTTGATATGTTTCCATACCAATTGCCTAGATTCTAGAGTATTCAAAAATGG
>CAMDSN010000177.1 GCA_945907225.1 Flavobacterium psychrophilum
ATTTTCTACTTTTTGTTTATAGGCTGAATCATCATTTAAAATAGTCTCAATTTGAATTAAATCTTCATTAAAATCCAAATGTAACAAAATCCCTCTTTTGCCAGCATCTAACATCGTTGAAATACAAGAAACCTCACTTGCAATAGGCAAACAACCCCAAAACATTCCTTCGGCAATTGCCTTTGGCCATCCTTCACTCAATGAAGGTAAAATAACAAAATGACTTTTACTATACGCTTTTTTGATTGTTTCTTGGTTCTGATTTCCTTTAATAAAAATAAAGGTTTCCAGTTTATTTTCTGAAATATAATTCTCAATCATAGTTCTTTTATCTCCTTCACCATAAAGCGTTAATTGAACATCTTTTCCTTTATTATATAATTGCTCAACTATTCGGATAGCATACAACGGTTGCTTTCCATTGCTAAGTGTTCCTACAAAAACGAATGATATTTTACCTTCCAATTTTCTGGGTTTTACATCAATCTTGTCTTTTTCAAAATAACTTGCTGTGAAAAAAGGTTTGATATTTTTTGTGCTGTTTTCCCATTCACCATAGACTAAAACCTGCATATTTTTGGTTAAAAAAGTATTTCTTAAAATCCATTTTTGAAAACGATAACTCAATGGTTGTTTTGACTTTGAATCCCAATTACCGGCATATTTAGCGGTTTTCGATTTAGCCGGAAAAAGGATTTGCACAAAACAACCCAACAATCCCATATTTCCCGGACAGCGCAAATGAATATGATCGGCACGTTTCATAGCATTGTAAATCACAAATAGTATTTTTGGGAGTGAAACTAGCGTTTTAAAAAAGGACTTACTATTTTTAATGTGAAATTCGGGTACACTTTTAAAATGAATAGTATCATGACTATAGGTTAAATCAATTGGAGTTTGTTCGTTTTTACTCAGAGGTGCTACAATGATAACCTCATCAACATGGTGTAACCAAATATTCATTTCATTCACATAAGGAGAATAAGCAAAATAATTAGTTGAGGATTTACCGTGAACGACGTGAGTAAAAATGGCAAACTTCATAGTTGTTATTTTTTCTGCATCAACATCGTTACATGCATACATCTAAAAAGATGTTGATCAGAGGTTGTTGACAAATCCCAATCTGTTTGGTGCCATTTTTTTCCAATTTTTTGCTTTTTCGCATCTGAAATAGGTAAAAAGTTAATTAAATAAATCCACTTTGATTTCCCCAACAATCCGTGCCTTTCTATCAGGCTGAAAGCCTTTTGATATTCTTTAATAGTATTTCGGGTAAATGGCCATTCCCATGCTGCATCCGATTGAAAGGGGCGATATAATTTACGTAATAATTTAATTGGCCAACTTGTTTCTAGAGGGTCATAACTGATTATCTGTCCGTGGGTTGCTAATTTTTCATTCAATTTACTGATTAAAATTGGAATAGTTGGGAAATGGTGTAAAACCCCATAAGCATAAATTAAGTCGAATTCATTCTCTGTAAAATCTTCTGATAAAAAGTCGACAGATACAGCGCTTGCATTAGGAAAATTTACAATTCTCTGTTTTAGTTTTTCTATCGCTACATCACTTAAATCAATACCGATGTATTGTTTAGAATTTTCTGCTAAATAAATTGACCAGTAATTCCCAGCAAAACAACCCAGATCAAGAACTTTTTTATTAGACAAATCACCAAACCATTCTTTATGAAGGCTATAAGTCTGATCTTGAATTCCAATATTCTTTCGTATTTTATTTAAAACTCCATTTCTTAAATTAGCCCATATCTTGGTGAAAAAATTTTGAGTAACATTATTATAAAACGCTTTCTGCCTTTTATTCGTTTCAATTATTTCTTCTTGCGTTTTCATAAAACTATCTTGGCTTTTTAAAGAATAAGAAAATCCAAGCTGAAATTCTACCTAAAAATTCAGTAACGGCCTCTTTTCGTTTGTTTGTGGTAAATATATTGCTAAATCTTATCAATGTCAATACTAAAACTATGGCGTGCCATTTAAATTTAGCTTTCAAAGAAGGATTTGGATATTTAACACGCCAAACATACCAGCCATTTCGAACCACCATTTTACCATATTGGTATTGATTTGGTCTACCCAACTCATCGTGAAAATGACATAGTTGCGCATTTGTGTTTACATATAATTTTCCGGTTTTTGAAAGTCTTAAAGTAAAATCGGCGTCTTCGTACAATCCATATCCTTCAAAAAAAGGAGAAAAACTAAAAGTATCAAAAACTGATTTTTTAAATGAAGAAACGCCGCCCATTAATTGCTCAACCTCATATATTTTTCCTGATGGAGGCAAAAAACTAGTGCTTCTTCCATTGGAAAATTCAGGTAAAAATCCGGGTTTTGTATCACTGTCAAGCCCTAATCGTTTTCTTAATACAAATCGACTTCCATCTTTTTGTTTCCAACCATCATAAGCAAACTCATAAATTGTTGGTTTATAATCATCAGCTACTTTTTCCCATTTTGTTTCATTTTTTATATAACCTCCAACACCAAGAGCATTCGAATAAACTGAATATGTTTTTATAATTTCTTCAAAGTAGGTTGGTTCCAAAATGGTATCATCATCCAGAAAGCAAATAATATCTGAATCTTTTGACACATTTGAAACCCCATAATTTCTTTGTTTGGTTAAGCCTCGATGTTCTAACGGAACTTTAAAATAGTGTAAATTTTGAAATTTATTCTTTTCTAAAATTACTTTTGTATCATCATTAGTCGAACCATCAATTATTAAAATTTCGTTCGGACAAAGCGTTTGTTCCTTTACTGAATTCAATAAAGTCAGCAAAGGAATTGGACGCATATAAGTACAAATCACCAAAGTAAAATTCATAATTATTGATTGGTTAATTTATTAGCTGATAAACACTTTTATCCCAATTAGAATTAAATTGAAGGAATAATTTCTTTGACTTTTGAAAGGTTGGATAAAAATAATCATAAACCCTTTTCTTTAATTAATTTCTGATAAAAATTTGAGCTTTGTTTCGCTACAACTTCAATACTAAATTTTTGCTCAACTTTCCTTCTTGCTTCAATACCAAATTGATTTCTTAATTTTTGATTATTTAGTAGTTCTAAAATTCTATCTGCAAACAAATTATGATTCTTTGGATGAACCAAAAAACCTTCAACACTATCTTCTATTATTTCTGCTGACCAACCAATATCGGAAGCGACAATTGCTTTTTTAAGCGCCATGGCTTCAATCCAGGAAACAGGTAAGGCCTCAGCAAAGGTTGGAAATACACACACTGTAGCCTTTGCAATGTGCTCTCTAATTTCTTTATAAGAAACGCTTCCCTTATAATCAACCTTCATTAGTGCATCCCTATCAAATAAGGGTTGCATCATTGACCAAGTTGAGTCGTTTCCTGTAATATTATCGGATGAATCTCTTCCTATTAAAATCAAATTTGCATTATTATTATTTTTATAAATCTCATTAAAAATAATAGGCAATTCTAACAATCCTTTTTTTCTAATAAGGGTGCCAAAATATAGAATGGTATTTTTCTGCACTTCGGTTTTATCAACAATAGCAAATTTCTCAATATCAATGCTATTAGGAATAATAGTAAAATCTTGTTCTAACAAAAATAATTCTTTGGATACATCTGCTGTATATTGGCTAACCGAAATTAATCCATCTGCATTTTGCAGTGCCTTTTTTTCATGAAATTTATTCCAAAACTTAACGGGTCTTTTGTCTAAATGGCAAAAGTAGGTGTCGGTTCCATTTAAACGAATTACAATGGGACATTTTGGTTTTATATTAGATGTAATTCCGGTCCAATCAGGTGCTTCAACAATATCAAGTTGGTGATTTTTGACTAAATTATTAATTAGTCTTTCTATTTTTTTTTGGGTTAAAAGTTTTGAAAAGCCTTTTAGTTTAAGATTCTTAATTTTATAATAGGTG
>CAMDSN010000178.1 GCA_945907225.1 Flavobacterium psychrophilum
CAGGCGGAGCTCAGACTGACATTTTTGTTCTAATTGAACATAAATTTCCTGCAAAATATATTAATAAAAGATTTTGATTAATTACACCCAACGGGTTTAAAATATTATTCTCCTAAAAATGGATATCGATAATCTTCAGGAGTTATAAAAGTTTCTTTAATTGTTCTAGGCGATACCCAACGCAATAAATTTTGCATAGATCCTGCCTTGTCATTAGTTCCAGAGGCGCGTGCTCCTCCAAAGGGTTGCATCCCAACTACGGCTCCGGTTGGTTTGTCATTAATATAAAAATTCCCGGCACTATTTTGTAAGGCATTTGTTGCCTCTTCTATTGCATATCTATCTTGACTAAAAATGGCTCCCGTTAACGCATATTCAGAAGTTTCATCAACTAACTTCAAAGTTTCAGCCCATTTTGAATCTTCATAGATGTAGAGTGTAACTATTGGTCCGAATAGTTCGGTCTCCATTGTCGTATATTTTGGATTTGATGTTACAATTACAGTTGGTTCAATGAAATATCCTTTTGATTTATCATAATTTCCACCCACAATAATTTCGGCATCATTGTCTTTTTTTGCTTGGTCGATATAGCTTGCTAATTTATCGAATGAACCTTCATGAATTACCGCTGTAATAAAGTTTCCAAAATCTTCCGGCGTTCCCATTTTCATTGATTTAACATCAATTATTAATTGTTCTTTAATAGCGGGCCACAAGCTTCTTGGCATATATCCTCTAGAAGCTGCCGAGCATTTTTGTCCCTGAAATTCAAATGCGCCACGAGTAATTCCGGTTACAACTTGTTTTACATTAGCACTTGGATGTGCTAACACGAAGTCTTTTCCTCCTGTTTCTCCCACTATTCTTGGGTATGTTTTGTATAAATGAATATTGGAACCAATTTTTTTCCAGATTTCTTTAAAAACAAAGGTAGATCCGGTGTAATGAACTCCTGCAAAATCGGGACTAGATAATATTGTATCTGTAATCATTACGGGGTCTCCAAAAACTACATTAATTACACCATCTGGAATTCCAGCTTCTTTAAAAACATCAATTATAATTTTAGCGGAAAAAACTTGACTGTCACTGGGTTTCCATATAACAGTATTCCCCATTAAAGCGGCACTTGCAGGAAGATTAGCAGCAATGGCAGTAAAGTTAAAAGGAGTAATGGCGTATACAAATCCTTCTAACGGACGATATTCTAATCGGTTCCAAACATCAGAATTAGATTTTGGTTGGTCGCTATAAATTTGAGTCATAAATTCAACATTATATCTCAAGAAGTCTATTAATTCGCATGATGCATCAATTTCAGCTTGAAAAATTGTTTTCGATTGCGCAATCATTGTGGCGGCATTAATTTTAGCTCTGTACGGTCCTGCAATTAGTTCTGCGGCTTTTAAAAATATAGCAGCTCTCTGTTCCCAAGCCATGTTGGCCCATTTTTTTCTTGCTTCAAGTGATGCGGAAATAGCTTGTTCTACATGGATTTTATTAGCTAAATGATATTTTCCCACAATATGCCCATGGTCATGTGGTGCGGTCATATTTCTAGTGTTCCCGGTACGAATTTCTTCACTCCCAATATAATTAGGCACATCAATAGTTTCATTCCACATTACCTTATACGCCGCTAGGACTGCAGTTTTTTCTGCTGAATTTGGCGCATATGATTTTACGGGTTCGTTAACCGCTTTTGGGACATTAAAAAAACCTTTAAGCATGATATTTTGTTTTTAAATTTTAAAAAAAATAGATGGAATTAAGGCTGTTTAACAGCAATTCATGACAAAAATACAAGTAAAATTTGAATTTTTAGTATAACGCCAATTCAATTATTAATTCAATGCAAAAGGAGCACTCAATTTAAAATTAGGCACAACTACTTTAAATATTTTGGTGGTAGTGAAGTTAATCATGCTGAAATATCCACTCATTGCCCCGAAAGGAGAAGATAATAAACAACCCGAATTGTAGGTGTGTGTTTCTCCGGGTTTTAGCACAGGTTTTTTGCCAATTACACCTTCACCGTCTACAATTTCAGTGGCGTTTAGAGAGTCAAGAATTTCCCAATGTCTCGTATTTAACTGAACACAATCTTTACTATGGTTTTCTATTGTAATTTCATAGCTAAAGGCAAAATGTAACTTATAGTTTTTGAAGTAGGTACCTTCAAAACTAGTATTTACAGAAATCTTTATGCCCCTTGTTATTTGTGTAACCATGAAATAGTTTCTTTTAAGAAAACCAAAAATAAATAAAAATGGTGTTTGTTATGTTAAATTAATGAAAATTTTTAGTTAGTTATGTCAACAGAACTTGCAATGCCGCGTCCTATTACTCTATCATATCTTTGGTTGTTTTCTTTATAATATACCAAAACAAAATAGTTGTTTTCGGTTTGGAAAAAATTACCATCTATTGCATTTTCTTGATCCGTATTCCCTTTGTTATCCGCAAGAACATACTGAAAATTGGTAAATCCTTGTTTTATCATCAAAGCCTTTTCGTAGATTCCTTTTTCTTCATTATAATCCATTTTATTTTCTTCTCCCAATGCAAAATTATTAAACATACCATTGATATAAATAGATTTTTTCCCATAATAATTTGGTGCTGACAAGGAAAAGAAAATCCAAGAGTAATCGGCTTCAATTTCATTGTTTTCTCTACCTATATTTTTTACTATATAATTACCATTCACATCAGGATAGTAGGTATAGGGCGCGTTATTCCTTGCTTGCGATAAATATAAATAGGCATTATAAAGGCCTCCTTTAGAGTCAATTCTGGAGATACTATTATTTGCAGCACGAATGTCTTTATTTTCAAAAAACAAAAACTCATTTCCTGCCCAAAACTGAGTCTCTTTGTCGTATTTATAAATGAGATCATTTCCAATAGTAAACTGTGGTTTTATATTGGTTATAGCCGTTTCAAAGTTTCCATTTTGGAGAATCATTACTTTCACATTTTGCAACGGACTTTGAAAAGTTATGCTTGCTGATTTGATAGAAAATTCCACGTTGTGTTTTTTTTCAACTAAAGCCACATTTCTGGATCTTTTTATCTGCATTGGAACTGAAACGCGTTCTTCAAATAATATAAATTTTTTTGAGAAAACTACATTTTTGTCATCATCTAAAATTTTTATAATATAGTTGCCACTTACCCTAAATTGAGTAAATCTATTTGGAAAACTAATTTTATAATGGGAGTATAATTGAAGTGTGGTTAACGAATTAGTATAGTCTTGAATTCGTTGATCATCAAAACCATTTAAATATTCTGCTTTGGCTAATTGAGAAGGTTTCCAATCGTAATCACAATGGGTGAGCGTATAAAAATAATTAGCTTCATTGCCATATAAATCGTCAAATACAAATTGAAACTGCTCTCCTAATCTAAAAATAGGAATGTTATTTTGACCGTTTTGTAAAAAGCTAATGGTTTTAAAATTAAAGGGGGGTAGCACTTCATTTTCGATTTGACAATACGAAATGGAAGTAATCAATATTAAATATAATAACAACAACTTTTTAGCCATAAATTGACAAATTAGAATTGTAAAGATACAAATTAAACCAATCTCAAATTAATTGGATTATTTATTTTTATTTGAAGCAAATAGGAATAATTTCGCCCTTAGCCAAGCAGTATTTTTCAACTAATTCGGATGAAATTTTATTGGTATAATCTTCTTCAATAACGTTAAATCCGATACTTCTAAGTTTATCAAAATAATCTCGGCCATATACACGAACGTGATCATACTGCCCAAAAATTCTAGCACGCTCTTTTTGGTCAATAATAGTATTGTCAGAAAAAGTAGTTGCTCTAGACAGGTCTTGAGGTATTTGAAAGATTCCCATTCCGCCTGGTTTTAAAACTCTGTATAATTCCTGCATAGCTTTAGT
>CAMDSN010000179.1 GCA_945907225.1 Flavobacterium psychrophilum
AAACCATTGCCAAAAACCAATAAAATCAAACCTAAATAAATAGAAAAGTGAGTTTCAACAGCCATTGCAGCATGTCCCAAAGTCATTAGAAAAGCGCCTAACATAACAGCCCATCTGAAACCAATTACTTTGTCGGCAAAATACCCCCCTAACATTGTAGATAAATATACTAATCCAACATAAGAGCCAAACAATGAAGACGCATTTTCTCTAGTCCAACCCCATCCTCCATCAACGAGTGAAGATGTTAAAAATAAAATGAGTAAGGAGCGCATACCATAAAAGGAAAATCTTTCCCACATTTCTGTAAAAAACAAAACAAATAATCCCGCAGGATGCCCGAGTACATTATTTTTAAAAAACTGATCTGTTGAATTTTGACTCATACTATTATTTTACTTCTTGCATTAATTTTTTCACTAAAGGGGAAATTAGGATTAAGAGTAATCCGGCAATAAGCGCATAAATCGCAAGTTGGTAATATCCCTGAGTATATCCATCAAGCTTCGTTAATAAGGATGCATTTTCGTCAGGCGATGACATCCCTGCTCCCAACAAACCTGCCGCGTATTGGCCATAGGCACTGGCTAAAAACCACATCCCCATCATCATTCCAGACAATCTTTTTGGTGATAACTTTGTCATAATTGACAGCCCAATTGGAGACAAACACAACTCACCAAAAGTAATAACAAAGTAAGCTAATGTAAATATGTTTAAGGAGGTTAGTCCATTTGCATCAGCATAAAATTTAGTGTAGTAAAAAGTATAAAACGCCAAAGCTAAAAACAAAAATCCCAATCCAAACTTTATTACTGTATTTGGCTCTACTTTTCTTTTAGCCATACCAAGCCAAATCAGACCTAGTATTGGACTAAAAATAATTACAAATAATGAATTGGAAGTGTTGTTAATTATATTTGGATTCACATCAAAAAAGAATAAATCATGGTGTAAATTATCTTTTGCAAACAAGGCTAATGAGCCACCACTTTGTTCAAAAAACGCCCAAAAAACTACAGAAAATAAAATAAATACAAAGGCAGCTAAAAGTTTGCGTTGTGCTTTACTGTCCTTTTCTAAATAGGTTTCATACAAAAAATATAAAATGGCTAGGGGCCCAATTATGTACATAAAATAATCTGTATATGCTGTATTTTTTATCATTATGAAAATAAGAGGAATACTGAGTAATGCTCCTACATATACTAAAATTTCTTTAATAGTCCTTTTCTTTGGTGATACATTTAAAATTGGAGAATCGCCTATTGGTCCTAGTGATTTTTTTGTTAATATAAAAGTAACTAGTCCGATAAACATAACAACTGCTGCAGATAAAAAGGCATAACTCCAGCCAAAATCTTTGCTAGTCCCAAAATAAACACAAACAGCGCCACCTAACAAAGCCCCTATATTGATTCCTGAATAAAACAAACCAAATCCAGCATCCCGCCTACTATCGCCTTCCTTGTATAGTTCACCTACCATAGAAGAAATATTGGGTTTAAAAAAACCGGTGCCAATTATAGATAATGTAATCCCCAAATAAAATAAATCCTGAGGAGAAAAAGCAATTAATAAGTTTCCGATAATCATAATTATACCCCCAAAAACCAAGGATTTTTTAAACCCTAATATCTTATCCGCAAAAATACCCCCAAGAAAAGTAAACGCATAAACAAATGCTTGAATAGCACCATATTTTAAATTTGCCTCTTTATCGGATAGGGCTAATCCTAATAATTTATCAGCCATAAAAATAGTTAACACACCACGCATGCCATAGAAACAAAAGCGTTCCCACATTTCTACCGTAAAAAGGTACCAAAGCTGTTTAGGGTATTTTCCTTTAAAATTTTGAATTTCTTCTAGTGTAATATTTTGATCCATGATTTTATACATTAAAAAACCTTCAAGAGGAAACTTGAAGGTTTTAAAGATATAAAAAAACTTAAACTAATTAAGGTTTTAATTTTAGTCTTTAGGTTGTTCTATATGGTCATTATGCATTCGCTTTTCTAACCATGAACTCAGAAAAAATAAAATAGCTGCAGCTACTCCTGACATAATAATAAACAAGATAAAAAATTCATACAAGTTAGTAATTTGAAAGCCCATAAAAGAAGTTGCTCCTCCGCTACCGTCCTCTCCTCCTGGTATTAATGCACTCAGAGTTCCAGCAAATTTATTTGCTGCAGCATTTGCTAAAAACCAAGTTCCCATCATTAAAGAAGACAATCGTAGGGGCGCTAGTTTAGAAACCATAGACAAACCAATTGGTGATAAACACAACTCTCCAATGGTATGTATAATATACAAACCAATCAACCACCACATAGAAACTTTTTCTCCTAGTCCTAATCCCTTAACAGCAATTGCAATTACAACATATCCCATTGCTACTAATCCTAATCCAATTGCCATTTTTTTAGGTGATGATGGCTCTAATTTTCTTGCATATAAAAATCCCCAAACAATAGTCATAATTGGTGCCAATGCAATAACTGCTAATGGATTTACCGATTGAAAATAAGACGCCGGCATTTCCCAACCAAAAAGTGTTCTTTCTGTTTGTCTATCAGCAAATAAGGTCAAAGAAGCTCCTGCTTGTTCAAATGCACCCCAAAAAAAGATTACAAAAAATGCCAAAATAAAGATTACGGTTATTCTTTGCGTTTCAATTTTTGACAAGCTTTTATCGCTAAAAATCAATATCGGCATTGCAATCATGGCGCCATAAATAAAATAACTAATTATATCTACATCGCTTTTGAACATTTGCTTGAAGTTCAACATAAAAAAAATAATTGCTATGGATCCTATAATCATTGCAATACTTTTAATATCAAGATTTTTAACTGGTAACCCAAGAGGCTTTCCTTCTTCAGAGATAAGATACTTTTTTTGTCCTAAAATAAATGCAATAAGTCCTATTAACATTCCAATTCCTGCAGCCAGAAATCCCCATTTAAAATCCATTGAACCACAAACTAATGGTGAAAAGAATGCTCCCAGGTTAATACCCATGTAAAATATGGTAAATGCACTATCAATTCTTCGATCATTTGCAGGATATAATTGCCCTACCATGGTTGAAATATTTGGCTTAAAAAAACCGTTCCCAATTATTATTGATGTAAGACCCATCCACATTAATGAAACACCACCATTTGTTCCGGCTGAAGCGCTAAAAAACATGAAAAACTGACCAATTGCCATTAACAAGCCTCCAATTATGATACTCCTTCTATTTCCTAAAAATTTGTCACATAAATACCCCCCAAGTAAAGGTGTTAGGTAAACTAAGCCCGTGTAGCTCCCATAAATTTCGGAAGCATCGGCATCTTTCATTAATAAGACTTTTGTCATAAATAAAATGAAAATTGCTCTCATTCCATAATAACTGAACCTTTCCCACATTTCTGTAAAGAATAGAAAATATAACCCTTTTGGATGTCCTGTTTTTACTGTTTTTTCACTCATTTTAATTTGTTTTGGTTATTGGTTAATTATAATTTTTCTTTAATAAAATTTGTCATTTTAGTATACAATTGAACTCTAGTTTTTCCTCCATAAATACCATGGTTTTTATCAGGATAAATGGCCCAGTCAAACTGCTTGTTGGCTTGAACCAGTGCTTCAACCATTTGCATGGTATTTTGAACATGAACATTATCATCGGCAGTTCCATGAATTAGTAAAAAGTTTCCTTTCAATTTACTAACATGATTAATTGGTGAATTCTCATCATATCCACTAGCATTCTCTTGTGGCGTTGTCATGTATCTTTCGGTATAAATGCTATCATAAAATCTCCAATTAGTAACTGGAGCAACGGCAATTGCCATTTTGAAAACATCGGCACCTTTAAACAAGCAGTTGCTTGACATAAAACCACCA
>CAMDSN010000180.1 GCA_945907225.1 Flavobacterium psychrophilum
GGTTTCACCATAACCATGTCAGCACCTTCTTCAACGTCCATAAGCGCCTCTTTTATTGCTTCAATTCGATTGGCATAATCCATTTGATATGTTTTTTTATCTTTTGGCACCAACATGTCCATTTCTCTTGGTGCGCTATCAAGAGCATCTCTGAATGGTCCGTATAATGCAGAAGCATATTTTGCTGAATAACTCATAATTCCAACATTTGAATAACCTGCTGCGTCTAATCCTTGACGTAATCTTAGTACTCTTCCGTCCATCATGTCGCTTGGTGCAATAAAATCAGCCCCCGCTTGCGCATGAGAAACTGCCATTTTTACTAACGCTTCATTGGTTGCATCATTGGCAATATCTCCGTTTTCTATAATTCCATCATGTCCATAAATTGAATAGGGATCAAGTGCAACGTCGGGCATAACAATCATATCTGGGCAAGCTGCTTTGATAGCTTTTATAGCTTGCTGCATTAATCCGTTTGGATTCCATGCTTCTTTTCCGGTGTTGTCTTTCAGACTTTCATCAACTTTTACATAGATGTTTACGGCCCGAATTCCGAGAGCAAATACTTCTTTAACTTCTTCCACTGTTAAATCTATTGATCTACGAAAAATCCCAGGCATGGAAGGGATTTCAGATTTTTCATTTTCTCCTTCTACGATGAACATTGGAAACATAAAATCTGCCGGACTTAAACTGGTTTCTCTTACCAAAGACCGAATACTTTCGTTGGTTCGTAATCTTCTACCTCTTTGTAATGGGAACATATTGATTTTTGATTTATGATTAACGATTGTAGCTTTTTGATTTGATATTGAGTGCTTCGACTTCTGCATTCAAAAATCGTTAATCTTCAATCCAATTAATCGGGTTTTCTAATACTTTAATTAATTTTTCTTCTTCACTTCCTGCCTCTGTTTGATGATCATACACCCACTGGACTTGTGGTGGTAAACTCATGAGTATGCTTTCTATTCTTCCATTGGTTTTTAAACCAAATAAAGTTCCTTTATCATGAACCAAATTGAATTCAACATATCGGCCTCTGCGAATTTCTTGCCATTTCTTTTGAACTAAAGAGTACTCGTTATTTTTCCTTCTTTCAACAATTGGAACATAGGAATCAAGAAAATTATTTCCATTTTCTTTTATGAAATCAAACCATCTTTCCATAGACATTTCTGGTGTTTCTTTGCAATAATCAAAAAACAGCCCCCCAATACCCCGAGCTTCATTTCGGTGTGTGTTCCAAAAATAATCATCACATCCCTTTTTAAATTTTGGATAGAAGTCTGGATTATATTTATCACATGTCGCTTTACATATTTGATGAAAATGCTCAGCATCTTCTTCAAAAAGATAATATGGTGTTAAATCTTGACCGCCGCCAAACCACGAATTTATTATTTTGCCATCATCATCATACATTTCAAAATAACGCCAATTGGCATGAACCGTGGGAACCATTGGGTTTTTAGGATGAATGACTAAACTCAACCCACAGGCAAAAAAATCGGCTTCACCAACATTAAACATTTTTTGCATGGCTTCGGGTAATTTTCCGTGAACGGCTGAAATATTGACCCCTGCTTTTTCAAAAACGCTTCCGTTTTCAAGAATACGAGTTCTTCCACCACCCCCTTCGGGACGTTCCCATACATCTTCCTTAAATAGTGCCTCCCTATCAAGGGATTCAAGACCATCCGTAATTTTATTTTGAAGATCGAGTATGTAATTATAAAATTTGTCTCTCATTTGTAATAAATCAAAATTACAATTTACCGTTTTGCTTCACTATTTTTTTTCATATTCTTTTACCGCATCAATAAATGCTTTCGCATGATCAACCGGAATATTAGGCAGAATTCCATGGCCAAGATTTACAATATAATTATCCGTTCCAAATTCATCAATCATTTGGTGTACCATTTTTTTAATTGTAGGAATTGGCGAAAGCAATCGACTTGGATCAAAATTACCCTGTAAAGTGATTTTACCGCCAGATAAATAGCGTGCATTTCTTGCAGAACACGTCCAATCCACTCCTAATGCTGCTGCTTTTGACTTTGACATCTCATTAAGTGCAAACCAACATCCCTTACCAAAAACAATAACCTTAGTCTCTAAAGCTAAAGCTTCAACGATTTGGTTAATGTAAGGCCATGAAAATTCATTATAATCAACTGGGGATAACATGCCACCCCAAGAGTCAAATATTTGGATTGCATTACAGCCCGCTTTTACTTTCCCCTTTAAATATAAAATTGTTGTATCCGTTATTTTTTGCAACAACGTATGAGCAGCAACTGGATTTGAAAAGCAGAATCCTTTAGCGGTATCAAAACTTTTTGAGCCTTTCCCCTCAACCACATAACAAAAAATTGTCCAAGGCGACCCTGCAAACCCAATTAATGGCACCTCATCATTAAGCATTTCTTTCGTTAATTTAATAGCTTCATATACATAGCCCAGGCTCTCATTTACGTTGGGGACAAAAACTTGATTGACTTGTTCCATCGTACGAATCGGATTTGGAATTATTGGTCCTAAATTATCCTTCAACTCTACGTGAATTCCCATAGCTCTTGGCACTACCAAAATATCTGAAAATAAAATGGCGGCATCTGGCTTTACGATTCTAATGGGCTGAACAGTTATTTCTGCAGCTAACTCGGGCGTCTCGCAACGAGTAAAAAAGTCATATTTATCACGTAGAGCTCTGAATTCTGGCAAATATCTTCCGGCTTGCCTCATCATCCAAACGGGAGGTCGCTCAACCGTTTGATTATTTAGGGCTCTTAAAAAAAGGTCGTTTTTAATCATACGTTTTATAGTTGCAAAGTGCCTAAGTGGCTAAGTTGCTAAGTTAGTTTTTATAATTTTCTATACATTTCATTACCACACTTTCAACAGTCGGTTGATGAGCAATAATTACATTTTTTGTGATGTCTTTCAAAGCTTCGGCAGTTGTGTTGCCAATGCAAAAGCAATTTTCATTTTCAATTTTATTTTCCTGCAGATAACTTTGAACTCCAGAGGGACTAAAAAATAATATTCCATTTGGTATGAAATCGATTTTATGTGGTGTTAAAATTGTTTCATACACCTCAACTTCATTTAATGTTATATTAACTAATCGCAGTGTATCGGGCAAAAAATCTCTACGAATAGTTCCGCAAAAAAAGGTAAAACTGTTTTTAGAATATTGGTTGCAAATAATCGAGGCTAATTCAGCTGCATACTCTGAATATTCTATAACTTCAAAACCATTCTCTTCCAAAAATGCTTTGGTCTTTTCACCAACACAAAAGCATTTTTTGCTTTTTATTTCTTCTTTTTTTTTATTTCTAAGAACGCTTTCTACTGCATTTTGACTAGTGAAAATCAAATAGTCATTTGTTGAATAAATTTCAAAATCTTTGTTTTGAATAGTAATAAAATCGGCTTCAAACACTAAAAAATTCGCACTCAACAATTGCTGCTTTTGTCTTTCTGAAAGGTTCTTTGTTGATACTATGCAAATTTGATTTTGCATTATTTTTTCAATTCGTTTTTGATTTCTTTCATCAGTTCAGCACCACCATTTTCTATAATTTCCTGCGCTGCATTAAATCCTAGTTTCTTCCACTCTGAAATAGCTACATTTTTTTCAATTTCTAGCTTTTGTTTTCCGTCAATAGATAATAAAACTCCTTTAAAAAACAGACTGTCATCATTTTGATTGTACTTAGCAAAAGCACCAATTGGTGCAGTGCAACCCCCTTCTAAGGTTCTCAAAAACTGACGTTCTATGTAGGTACAGATTTCAGTTTCAATATCGTTGAGTTGTGAAACAGCATCAATGGTGAAGCC
>CAMDSN010000181.1 GCA_945907225.1 Flavobacterium psychrophilum
ATATAATCTGCTAAAACTTTTTTGTTATTTAAGTCAAATAAGAAAATTCTAGAAGGTTCAATTGGCTGTGCAGATGCTGTAGCTGGCGAAAAATTGGACATGGCCATTTTATCAATATAAAATGTCAAATTGGCTTCATTAATTAACCACCCTTTTAATTTTATATCATCAATCTCATCTGAAATACCATTTGGAGTGTTGTTTTCGATATATTTACTATTGTTTGGACTTACAGGAAGATTTTCATTAAAAGCAGTATTTAGAGTATATCCCTTTTCATCGGTTGAGCCAAATAAATCTATAATTGCAACTGATCCTTCGCCTCCTTTTAAATAAAGTTTAGATGCCTCGGAAGTGCTATTAATTGCGCTGGTGTAATCGGAATTTTCATTCAAAGGGGTTAATAAGCTAATGGTATTCCCGCTGAAGTTCAAGGCATATGATTTACTAATTCGTTCAAGTTTATATTCATTAACCTCGGTAGTAACAGGGTTATCCTTTGTTAATTTATCTTCTTTGTAATAAATAGTAATTTTTCCAGCTTTAAAATTAATCATAGCCATGTTACCAGGATTTCCGTTTTCAACTTTAAAATATATGCCTCTAAAATAATTTTTAAATAGAGTATTATTAGCCAATTGACCACTTGGAGCATTTAATATTTTGTCATAAAAAACATCTGATCTTAGATGCAATCGCATTGAGGGAACACTTCTAGGTGCAGGATCTACAAGTGTAGTGCCATCTGCTTGATAAGTAGTTAATTTGTGTTCTCTTTTATCAAAATAAAACTCTTCATTTTCATTAGTATTGGCACTATTATTTAACAATACTGGAATTTTATTAGCATCTATTACACTGTTTTCATCTGTATAAAATAACTGTTGTTCCGTTAATGATTGATTAGGATCTAAATCTCTTAAAAAATAATTAGATTGATAAACACTTAACTTAAATTTTGAATTTAAAGTAGCTGTGGTTTGATCATAAGGTTTTTCTCCATAAATAGAATCTAAACGGTAGGTGTTTTTCCTTATTTCACTCTCTACAACAGTTTTTGTAAGCGTTTTAAAATAGGGTATATCCATAATTACGCTATCAATAACTGGAAGATCAACGTAAAGTTCGGTATTTGTATTATTAAAAACAGGATTTAGAGTTGAAAGTTCAACCTGAGTTACAAAGTTGGCAGTTGTAGTTCCAAATGCAGGGTTCGAATAAAAACCAAGTGCATTAATAGGCAAATTATTTGAAGCAATAGGCCCTAATTTTTGATTGTATCCTTTTACAGTTAAGGTGCTGTCGACATTAAAACCAAAATTGTCGTCGTCAACAATATCTGATCCAAGCTCATTAAAATCTTTATCGCATGCTGTTAAAATTAGGGTTGTAATTCCTAAAAACAATGCTAACAAATAAAACGGTTTATTCTTCATATTTATGAAAGTAAGTCATTATAAAAGTTTGTGTATGCCTCAGCAAAACGCTCTTTTGGAATGTAAGGTAAAAAAGCTTTTTCTGAAGATTCTATAAATTTTGTTAAACTTGAAGAAACGTTTTCTGAAGCTATAATTACACCATCAGAGTGATTAATTGCAGTTTTGATCAAATTCTCATAATTTGGAACCTCCAATTCTTGAATTGCATTTTGAGGAATACCGTCAAACTTAATTTTATTGATCATTTCAGTATCTAAATTTCCTTCAAATGACTGACTGTAGACCGAAGTAACAATTTTTGTTTGCGAAAACAATGCTTCATCTTTATAAAAATGTTTCAAATAAATTGGCAAACAACTGGTCAACCAACCATGAACGTGAATTATATCTGGAACCCAATTTAATTTTTTTACTGTTTCCACAACCCCTTTTGCGAAAAATATAGCTCTTTCGTCGTTATCAGGATAAAGCACTCCTTCTTCATCGCTAAACGTAGCTTTTCTTTTAAAGTATTCATCGTTATCAATAAAATAAACTTGAATTCTCTCTTTGGGTATAGAAGCAACCTTTATAATTAATGGCATGTCTAGGTCATTAACTACTAAATTCATCCCCGACAATCGAATTACCTCGTGAAGCTGATGCCTTCTTTCATTAATATTACCATATCTAGGCATGAAAATTCTTATTTGCCCTCCTTGGTCATTTATCATTTTAGGAACATCATATGATAGTAATGAAACCTCATTTTCAGCCAAATACGGCACCACTTCTGATGAAACATACAATATCCTCTTATCTTCCATAATCTAATCAACTTTATTTATTGGCAATAAAAAACAGGCAAAAGTACAATAATTTATGCAGTTATTTATGAAAATGGTAAGTTTGCAACTCAACTATCTAAAGATTATGTTACTTTTTCAAGCTCAAAATGATTTAATATCTCATTTAAATGCTGTTTCTAATCAAAAAACAGTGATCGGATTTGTTCCTACTATGGGAGCACTTCACGAAGGCCATATTTCGTTAATTAAAGAAGCACAAAAAAATAACACTTTGGTAGTGGTTAGTATTTTTGTTAACCCAACACAATTTAACAATGCTGATGATCTTGCAAAATATCCAAATACTTTAAAAAAAGACATTGAAAAAATAACAACTGTTTCTGATGAGATTATATTATTTGCGCCAACAGTCGAGGATATTTATAAAGACCTTATCGTATCAATATCTTTCGACTTTGAGGGCTTGGAAAATCAGATGGAAGGTAAATTTCGCCCAGGCCATTTTAACGGTGTAGGCACTGTTGTAAAACTTTTATTTGAAATTGTAAAGCCAAATAACGCCTATTTTGGAGAAAAAGACTTTCAACAATTACAAATTATAAAAAAAATGGTTGAAAAGTGTAAGTTAAACGTAAACATTGTTCCTTGCCCAGTGCATCGAGAAAGTAACGGACTAGCAATGAGCTCTCGCAATGAAAGATTGTCTAAAAACGAAAGAGATAAGGCTTCCATTATATTTGAAACCTTAAAAAAGTCGAAGAGTTTATTTAAAACCAAATCGGTTAAACTGATTACAAAATATGTTGCTGAAAAATTTGAGTCACAAAATATCTTTACATTAGAATACTTTGAAATAGCTGATGAAGACAATTTATTGACTTGCGTTAAAAAAAATCCAAAAAAAAAATATCGCGCTTTTATTGCAGTTTTTGTTAACAATATAAGATTGATTGATACGATTTCATTAAATTAATTTACTTTTGCGCCATGAAAATAGAAATACTAAAATCTAAAATTCACAGAGTAAAAGTAACTGGTGCTGATTTAAATTATATTGGTAGTATTACAATTGACGAAACTCTAATGGAAGCTGTTAACTTAATAGAAGGTGAAAAAGTTTCTATTGTAAATGTTAATAATGGTGAACGTTTTGAAACGTATGCTATTAAAGGAACTAAAAATTCGGGGGAAATTACGTTAAATGGTCCTGCAGCTAGAAAAGTTCACACAGGAGATGTAATCATTATTATGTCCTATGCATTGATGGAATTTGAAGAAGCTAAAAAATTCAGCCCTTGGCTTATATTCCCCAACGAAACAAATAATTTACTGACTTAAAGATCATTGAAAAAGCAAATAAGCAAATGGTTAACAATTTTGGTCCCCCTTTTTATTGGAATAGGTATCATTTATTATCAATATACAACCCTATCTAAAGAAGAGTTAAACAATATTGTAACTAGCTTTAAAAAAGCAAATTATTATTATATTTTCTTGTCTTTGATTATTTCCTGTATAGGCTATTGGTCTCGGGCTTACAGATGGAAATTTTCTCTAAATTATTTGGGCTATCAAACCAAATTTTCGAGCAATTTTTTGACTGTTTGCATTTCCTATTTTGT
>CAMDSN010000182.1 GCA_945907225.1 Flavobacterium psychrophilum
CGTTTAGACCAGGCAGTTCTGAATGTAACCTACAAAAAAAACAATCCCGCTTTAGGCGCTAAAATTACCATAGCTAATTTGGACAAAATGGTCATGCCTGTCGTTATTGAAATTAAAACTAAGAGTGGGAAAATAACGCAAAAAAAACTGCCGGTTGAAATATGGAAACGTGAAACAAATTGGACGTTCAAAGCAGATACAACCGAAGAAATAGAGCGTGTAGTAATTGATCCCGATCACGTTTTTCCTGATTATGATTCAACAAATAATGTTTGGTCAAGTCAAAACAATACATCAAAAAAAGACATCGTAATAGCAGATTATTCGGGAGTATTTTCCAATAAAGAACTAGAAATAAAAATGACACTATCCGAATTAGATGAACTCTTAAATGTTGAATTGTCTGATAAAAATTCTTTAAACTTCGAACCTGTTTCTGAATTTAAATTTGAATCCCAACGCTATGGAATTGAAATTGAATTCAATACAAATAAAACTTCTTTTACATTTAAACAGGGTGGGAAGAGTTTTATAATGACTAAAAATTAGATAGCAAATAATAGTTAAAGACAAAACAAAAATTGAAACATCAGTATTCTTTCTTAATGATAAATTGCTATAAAACTTATGCGTAAAAAAGTAATTTGTATTGGTGCGACACTAATTGATGAACTTTATTTTTGCGAAAATATCGTTATTAAAGAAACATCAAATCCAGCTAAAAAGCAAGTTAGCATTGGCGGAGTAATTAGCAATATTGCTCAGCATTTAGCACTTTTAGATGTAAATACTTCAATTATTACCGCAATTGGTAATGATGCTGAAGGAAATTATATTTTAAATTGCTTAAAGAAAAATAGAGTTTTAACAGAAAAAATTATAATTGCTAACGATACTACCGGTAAGTATGTATCTATCCTAGCCCCAACAGGCGATATGTTTGTGGCTGTTTGCCAAGATAATTGTCAAAAATATATTTCTGTCCCCTTTTTAAAAAAACAAACCGATTACATTAATGAGTTTGATATATTGGTAATTGATACTAATCTTGATATTGAATCTATAAAATGGTTGATTGAGTATTCAAATACTTACAAAAAACTACTGATAATTGAGCCTGTTTCTGTTTTAAAAGCTTCAAAATTAGCTGCTATAGATCTAAGTGGTATTTTTATGATCACCCCCAATGAAGAGGAGTTAGCTAGTTTGTGTCCTAATTATTATAATGGAGAGGATCGTATTGCCGAACTTCTTAAAAAAGGTATAAAGAGTATTTGGCTGAGAAAAGGCCCTCAAGGTTCTGAAATAATTACGCTAAAATCTAAACTTAAAGTTTCTGTGCCTAAAATAGACATTATAGATAGTACTGGTGCTGGAGACGCTGCATTAGCTGGTTGGATTTTTGGATATTTACAAAGTGAAAATAATAAAACATGTTTGGAACTAGCTCATTCCATGGCTATACAAATATTAAAAACCAAAGGAGCTATATATAGTAAGTTAACTCGAGAAGCACTTTACAAAAATAAAGAAATATATTATAATGAATAAAAACGATTTTATAATAATTAGCCCAGAAGTGAAAGATGCTTTAGACAATAACATTCCTATTGTAGCACTAGAATCAACTATTATTTCACATGGAATGCCATGGCCAAAAAATGCTCAAACAGCAAAAGCTGTAGAAAATATTGTTCGTGAAAACGGAGCTGTTCCTGCAACGATAGCAATAAGAAACGGTAAATGTCTAGTTGGATTAACAGAAAATGATATTGATTTTTTTGCACAAACAAAAGATGTTTGGAAAGTAAGTTTGAGAGATATGCCATTTGTAATTGCACAAGAACTACCGGGAGCTACAACGGTTGCAGCCACCATGCGAATTGCATCGATGGTAGGAATAAAAATATTTGCTACAGGTGGCATAGGTGGTGTTCATCGTGGTGCTCAAGAGACTATGGATATATCAGCCGACTTAACTGAAATGAGCACAACAAATGTTGCTGTAATTGCTGCAGGTGTAAAGTCTATATTGGATATCGGACTAACATTGGAATATTTGGAAACAATAGGAGTTCCTATTGTAACATTTGGTCAGGATGAATTTCCAAGTTTTTACTCATCGAAGAGTGGTTTTAAATCCCCACTTCGCCTAAACACATCCAATGAGATAGCAAATTTGATAAAAGTAAAATGGGATTTAAATTTGAAGGGCGCTGTCTTAATTGCAAATCCCGTACCCCAAAATTTCGAAATGAAACTTGAAGTGGTAGAATTATTTATATTAAAAGCTTTGGAAGAAGCAAAAAAACAAGGAGTCAGTGGGAAAGCGGTAACTCCATTTTTACTAAAATACATTGCAAACAATTCAGATGGAGAAAGTCTGGAAACGAACATAGAACTAATTAAAAACAATGCCAAACTAGGAGCACTAATATCAGTAGCGCTATCAAAAAAGGAATAAAAAATAATATATATTTTTATTTTAAAAATTAATATATTTGTCTTTTAAAAATTAAATTATGAAAAAAATTAAATCTCTTTTATGTATCATTACGCTACTAGTAATGTTACTTTCTGCCTGTTCAACTGACAAGAATCAAAACAGTAACAAGTTAACAATTTCAGCTAAAGCAACGTATACTAATTCTGCAGGGAGATTATCTGACGGCACAATTAATACATCAGTTATTGAAATAACAAGCTTTAAGATTAATATAAAAGAAGTTGAATTCAAATTAGCCGAATTAAACGATAGCGATGATGACGACAATGATGGTGATGATGACAATGATGGTTATTTTGATTTTGATGACGAAATTGGTTTACAAGGCCCTTGGGAACTTGATTTGCTAAATCAAACAAATCCACTTACTACAGTATCTATTGCTAATGGAACATACGAAGAAGTAGAATTTAAGTTAAATAAAAGTACGGTTACTACATCTGAATTATACAATAAAACAATACAAATTAGAGGCTTTAAAGATGGCGTTCCTTTTATTTTTACTCATGATTTTGAAAAAGAGTTCTCTACAGATTATGAAGACAACAATCAAAGTTTAATTATAAATAATAATTCTTATGATTTAGTTTTGAATTTTGATCTTAATCAATGGTTAAGTACAATAGATTTGAGTACTGCAGTTGACGGAAATGGAGATGGAACAATTGAAATAAGCCCAAATGACCCTGATGGTAATAACAATCTAGCCAATCAACTTAACGAGAATTTAGAGGATTCTTGTGACATTGATGATTAATTAAAACATACTCCCAAAAAAAATACTTTTTCAACACGAAAAAGTATTTTTTTTTATAAATAATTGGGTTAATCTGACAGAATAAATTTAGTGTGGCAATTTATCTTTAAAAACACCATACAAAAAAGTACCTAACACAGCCCCTATTAGAACTAAACCAATACTTAAAATTCCAGCACCCAATAATATAAATATTGGACCCGGACAAGTGCCTACCATTGCCCAGCCCAATCCAAAAAGAATTCCTCCAATCCAGTAGCGAATGTTTCCCTTTTCTTTGTCGGGAATAATAATTTCTTCGCCGTTTATATCTTTAATCTTTTTTCTTTGAATAATTTGTATCCCAAGGGCTCCTATCAATATGGCAGTCATTATAATACCATACATATGAAATGATTGAAATTGGAACATTTCATATATTCTGTACCAAGAAACGGCTTCAGATTTGGTTAAAACAACTCCAAATAAAAAACCAACAAGCAAATATTTAATAAATTTCATAGCTTAAAAAAGTAAGGGTAAAATAAAATGAGACATAATTAATCCTCCAATAAAAAATCCAACAACTGCTTTAAGAGAAGG
>CAMDSN010000183.1 GCA_945907225.1 Flavobacterium psychrophilum
TTGTTCATTATTCCATATATATTCTGCAAAAATCCAACCCGAAGCTTTTCGAATCATTAATCGAGTTTCGATAATTTTAGTGCTATTTGAAGGTTGTACATTATTATAATAGAATACTTTTATCAAAACAGCACCCACTGGTAAGTTAAGCACGGAATAATCATTCACATAATTTGCTTTAGTACCATTTGGCATCCATACAAATCGTTTTTTTAATGCATAATCAGAAAAAAGTTCAGTAACGGGCTTGTAGGGTAGTACTCCAAAGGCGGGTTTTAGATTTTTTAATGCTCCCTCAAAGAAATTATAATCAGATAATTTTGGATAAGGCACCTGGGTTAAATCTGCAACAACAGGTTTAGAATCAATTGTTACATATTCTTCCTTAGTACACGAGCTATTAGCTGTTAATACTATTAGTAAGGCAATTAGTCTATATTTTACATTTAAATTAAAAGTCATTTTAAAAAGACGTATTTAATGATAATGAGATTCCGGAACTCTCAGGAACATTTCTGCAAACACCACCTACGCAAACTAAACCACCACGTTGTCTTCCATAACTTAGGGCAATTCGAGTTGATTTGTTTCTATAGGAACCACCAAAATTATAATAGTGGTTTCTTTGGTATTCTTTTTCGTTGCCATAATTATATAAATCAATAGCGTAAAATGAATATTTTGAATTCAGGTTACATTCAACAGTAGCACTTGCCCAATTCTTTTTTTTATCACTTGCCCACATGTGCTCACCTACAACTCGAATGGATTTATTTGACATAAATTTATAAGTTGCTTCAGCAGCTACAATGTCTGTATATACTATTCCAGGTTCAATCCCTATTGAGTTTTTGTTGTAGTATTGGTTGACATAACTAAATGCGGATAGCCATTTACTATTCCATTTTTTTGTAACTTCAAAATTTACATCTGTATAATATCTTTTGCCAAAACGCAAAAAATCTGTCTGGTAATCCTGTGGGCTAAGGATGTAGAAAGTTCCGCTAAGGGCATTCCAATTAGATAAGTTAACGGCAATTTTAATACCGTTTTTTCCTCCCAATAGTGTTCCTTTTTTCACATCATAAAAAAGGTCTAATTGGCCACCTATCTCACCTGCCCTTACCTTTTCCTCATCGCCATCGCCCGCAATAAAAACTCCTGGCTGTGCCTGATAAACATAAATATTAGCCAAATTATAATGTTGTTGTTTTGTTAAACTTGGTATATAATTCATCAACCGATCATTAAAATTATTTCCCTTCGCACCGCGTTCAGAAAAGAAACTCATGTTTTCTAATCTTCTGAAAGTAGCATCGATGCCGAACCCTTTTTTTGAATAACCCGTATTCATTAGTAAGGCATTTCCCGGTTTTACCAGTCTATTATTTACTTGATCGCTTGACTGAA
Source organism: Flavobacterium psychrophilum (assembly GCA_945907225.1). Taxonomy (GTDB): domain Bacteria; phylum Bacteroidota; class Bacteroidia; order Flavobacteriales; family Flavobacteriaceae; genus Flavobacterium; species Flavobacterium psychrophilum_Q. The sequence goes on from CAMDSN010000183.1 coordinate 1,411, forward strand.
CAACAGCATCGTCTAACTTATAACTTACTTCAGTATTTATATAAAAAGCATTATGTGAAAAATTAATTCTTCCACTAAATGCATTGGTGAGATCATCAAAACTTTGGACAGGAAGATCAAGATTTTCATATCTTCCTATATAGTTCCAACCAATTGTTAAATCAGAGATATTCAATTTTAAGGGTGTTTTTAAATCAAATTCAAAATCAATACCATATATTTTACTGTTGGCAACATCAAATCCAGTTCGTTGTTGGCCATAAATATATTTCATGGTAATAAATTCGGCTGGTTTGTATATAACCCGAACACCTCGTAAAGCGTTATTAATCCCCAAAGCTCTATCTTCCCATGCTCTTAACAATAACCCGCTCCCAAATTGTTCGTAATAGTATCCTGCGGTTATATCAATTTTATTTGTTTGGTATCTCGCAAAATAAGTAGCAACATTAGTTTCATTATATTTGGGATTCATATTCAATAAAGCATTTTGAGTATAGCTTTCCCCCTGAATCCCAAATGACCATTTTTTATATAAATAATTCACAAACAAATAATTATTTGATCTGACAGGATTTTCGGGTTGTGTGGTAGTGTTATTAAATTCATCTTTTAATCCTTTGTCATTTAAATACCATTGCCCATTTGATTCAAATCCACCAGAAACACCATTTTCATTTTGTTGTGAGTGAGTTAAGAAGCTATAAAAACAAATTAAAATGACGAGTATATTTTTTTTCATTTATTTTAATGTTTTCAATTTTTCTAATAAATCTAACTCATTGCCTGGGACATACCCATTTTGTATGTGTACAATTTTATTGTTTTTAACCACAATTAAGTAAGGAACATTTACAATTCCTAATGCTCTTTTAAAATCTTGATTGGTGTCTAGCAAAATATCAAATCCCCATCCTTTTCCATTAATTAATGGTTTTACTCTTTTTTGAGTTCTTGAATCGTCAATTGAAATTGCGATTAATTTAAAGGCCACTTCCTTTTTCCATTCTGACATTAAATCATTAATTTCATCAAGTTCACTAATACATGGCGTACACCAAGTAGCCCAAAAGGAAAAAACATACAGTTGGTCTTTCTCTGAATAATCAGCTGTTGAAGACACTTTTTTACCTTCAAGATTAGATAGTTGTATATTTGGCAAGTTGGTTTGTGCATTCAAATTAAATCCGACTAGAAGCAAACCAAAAAGAAAGTTTTTCATTTTAAAATTAATTTTACCACAAATAACTGAATTAAGTTACTAAATATTGAATTTTTTTTTATTTTTTTGTGTCAAATAAATAATTAAAAATTGGGGATGAGAAAAATATCTTTTTTAGGCGTGTTTTTTTTAATGGTATTATTTAATTCTTGTGGCGAGACTAATTTGGTTGAAATTACACCCGACCCAAGTCTTGATGCTCCCGCTGTCTCGGGTTATTTCAAAAAGCGCGTATTAATTGAGGATTATACAGGAACATGGTGTGGCAATTGCACCCGTGTTTCATGGGCTATTGAAGAAGCTAGCGCTGCTTCTGACAAAGTAGTTCCAGTGGCCATTCACAACGGAAATGATCCCTATCATTTTGATGGAATAGCACCATTAAAAAATCTAATATTACCAAATAGTCCATTAGCACTTCCGGTGTCTAGATTGAATAGGATGAATGTTTGGACATTCCCCGAAACTTCAAATATTCAAGACGCTATTAATTTAACTGGTAATAATTCGGGAATGGGAATTGCTATGAATTCAACAGTTGCTAATGGGAATATAGCGTTAGATGTTAATTTAAAATTTGCTTTATCTTATTCCAATTTAAAATTAGTGGTCTATTTGTTAGAAGATGGGTTGATTTATTTTCAACGAAATTATACTTCGTATTATGATAATGTAAACCCAATTCCAAATTATGTCCACAACCATGTTTTACGCGCTTCTATAACAAATATTTTAGGAGATCCTATTTCAGTTAATCCAACTCCTGGAACAACTTTAACTGAAAATTTTACAATTCCAGTTCCGTCAAACATTGCAAATCCAGCAAATATTAGTTTTGTTGCTTTCTTAGTTGGACCCGATAATGTAGCTATAAATTCAAGAGCATATCATGTAAACGAAGAACCTCAGCAATTTGAAGAAAATCCATAATCTTTTTTTATAATAGGTTCTTCTCAATCTTGCCATTGGTTGTGTATTTTTATATTCAAAATGTTTTTATATAGTTGTTATGTTTTAAAAAAGTAATTTTTGAATTTTAATAATAGTTTTACGTTTCTAAAATTGAAAACAAGATAATAATAGCATCCCAATTATAAAGGAATAATCCTCTAGTATTATTTTTGTAAATTTATGCCCTAAAAATAGACCAATGAGCAACATCAGAATCACAAAACAGTTTTCTTTCGAAACAGGTCATGCG
>CAMDSN010000184.1 GCA_945907225.1 Flavobacterium psychrophilum
CCTTTTGCCCTTGGCGCAATTCTAGGATTTGTTTGTTTATTGTTAATACTGTTTACAACCAAAAATAACAAAGCCAAAATGGAATTAAACATTAATGAATTAACAGTTATCAACGAAATGGCGCTAACCGTAGGTCTAGTAATGTTAACTATTGGTAATTTCTTAGGAGGCCAATGGGCAAATGAAAGTTGGGGTAGATATTGGGGTTGGGACCCAAAAGAAACATGGGCTTTAATAAGTATAATGATTTATGCTTTTGTAATTCATGCTCGATTTGTACCATCCTTAAGAAATAAATGGATTTTTAATCTAATGGCTATGTTTGCTTTCTTATCTATATTATTTACCTATTATGGCGTTAATTTTCATTTAACCGGTCTACATTCCTATGCAAGTGGGGAGGCTAAATCATTAAACTGGATTTATTATTCTATAGCAGGAATAAGTTTTATAGGAATTATTTCATATTTGAAATTTAGATTGCATTATAAGAAGTAACTTGATTACTTAATGTTTTATTGGTTTTAACTGTATTAGTTCATTTAATAATAAAAAAAAAGTATATATGAAGACGTATAAGATATTAATTCTAAATTTCTTTCTTTTTTTGAGTTTTACAATTCAAGCACAATCTAAAAATCCGAACCAAAGTAGTATGAAAAAACAAAATGACAATCCAAAACAGACTATATATCAATTTAAGGTTACTGATATTAATGGGGACACTTTCGATTTTGCTAGCTTAAAAGGCAAGAAAATATTAATTGTCAACACTGCATCAGAATGCGGTCTAACTCCTCAATACAAGGATTTAGAGACCATTTATAAAAGCTATAAAGACAATAATTTTGTAATCGTAGGTTTTCCTGCAAATAATTTTGGGATGCAAGAACCAGGAACCAACAAGCAAATTGCCACTTTTTGCCAAAAAAATTATGGGGTGACATTTCCAATGATGGGTAAGATATCTGTTAATGGGAGTGATATAGATAAAGTTTATCAATTTTTGACACAAAAAAGTAAAAATGGTCTCCAGGATAGTGAAGTTCAATGGAACTTTCAAAAATACTTAATAAATGAAAATGGAAACTTGGAAAAAGTTATTTCTCCTAGGGTATCACCAAAGGATAAAGAAATTGTTAGTTGGATAACGTCAAACTAGAAAGTTCCAAACTAAAAAAAAATCAATTATTTAGTATTTTAATAGATTAAATACACCTGCCTTGTTATTTAACAAGTTTTTTACCCTTTAAACGACTTTTATATAATTGCTATCAATTACCTCAATAAATTTGTAATTGATTTTCTAAAAAAAGTTTGTTTTATGAAAAATTTATCTAATCCATTTGCAAAAAAAGAATATTTATTGGGTTTTGCAAATGGTTTAAATCCACACTTTAATATCGAAGATAATAAAACCGAAGCCTTTTTAGATGGATTCAGTCAAGGTCGTATAGATTATGAGCGAATGAATGGAAAAATAATTCATGGAATTCCTAAATTAATTGTTACCAACAAAGTATTGGAAGATTTTTTACTAGCGGGTATGTTAGGGATAAGTATTAATCATGATGATTATACAGCTTTTCAAATTGAAGTTATTGCAAAATGGTATCAAAGTGGAATTGAAAAATACAACCCTATACAAAGTAGTTATCTTCTTGGTATTTTAGAACAGAATGGTATTGATATATTGTAATCATTATACTCAATAAAACAATATGTTACTCTCCTTTTTTAGAACCTAATATTATTAGGTTAATACTAATTGCATAACAGTATTATGTAACCATCTATTAAATTTAAAACCACTTTCTTTTATAATGCCTACTGTAGAAAAACCAAATTTTTCGTGAAAGAGTATGCTATTTGTGTTTTCAGAATCGATAACGGCAACCATGGTGTGCAAATTTTGCTGCTTTGCCAATGCTATTAAATTCTCCAAAAGTAATTTTCCAACTCCTTTTCCTTGGTCTGTTGAATTTACATATACAGAATGTTCCACCGTATATTTATAGGCTTCTTTTAAACGGAACTCACTATAATAACCAACCCCAACTATTTTATTGTTTATGGTTGCAACTAACACTGGAAATCCTTTTGCTATTTTTTCTTCAAAAAGGAGATGTTGCTGTTCAGTAGTTCTTGTTTGATAATCATATAAACAGGTGTCGTTTTTAATATAATAGTTAAGGATTTCAACAATAAACGCTGTATCTAGAATAGTGTAGGGTCTAATTTTCATGTTTTCAAAAATAGTAAAAATTAACCAAAAGCCTTAATTAATAATTTTAATATGCTTTTGCAAAAGCAAAGTCATAATTCAAGTAACAATTACCAAATTAGATTATTAGCGCAACTTTAAGTTAAATCAAATTAAGAGTTGATTCCTAAATGTATGTCTTAGTTTTTTATTTGTTTGTACTAGCTGTTTTTGTATTTGATTATTTATTTTTATTAGTTTTCAACAGCCAATTAATTATTTATTTAAAAACAAATCTTTGTATCTTTATGCACACAAAAAACAGTAATGATTTATCCTAAAATACCTTTAGCTCAAAGCATAATTCAGATTTGTCTTGCTAAAGGAGTTGACCATATTGTTATTTCACCTGGATCTAGAAATGCACCTTTAATAATTGGATTTGCTAATGATTCTAAATTTAAATGTTATAGTATAGCTGATGAACGTTCGGCTGCTTTTTTTGCACTTGGATTAGCCCAACAAATTAGAAAGCCTGTGGCTTTAGTATGTACTTCTGGTTCTGCTTTACTAAATTATTACCCTGCCTTTGCTGAAGCTTTTTACAGTCAAATTCCATTGGTGGTTATTTCTGCCGATAGGCCTAAGCACAAAATTGATATAGGGGATGGGCAAACCATTCGACAAGAAAATGTATTTATAAATCATTCCCTTTTTAATGCGAATCTGGAAGAAGAGGCATCACAAATTAATGACACTAAAATTAATGAGGCCATTAACACTGCGATAGCCAAAAAAGGACCTGTACACATAAATGTTCCTTTTGAAGAACCCTTGTATGAAACGGTATCAGAATTATCAGTTGCGATCACTTGTATAGAAAATGTCAAATTGGACCATATAATTGACAAAGAGACTGTAGCCTTTTCAGCATCAATTTGGAATAATTCAAATAAGATTCTTGTCTTAATTGGTGAAAATAAACCTAATTCCCTTGATCAAGCTTGGATAGATTGTATTGCTTTAAATCCTTCGGTTGTTGTTTTGACGGAAACTACATCCAATATTCATCACGAGACTTTTATTTCAAATATTGATGCGCTTATAACTCCGTTCACAAACACAGATTTTTTGAAATTTCAACCTGATTTACTAATTACTTTTGGTGGAATGATAGTTTCTAAAAGAATAAAATCATTAATCAGAAAATTTCCACCCAAAAATCATTGGCATATTGATGAGCTTCGTGCCTATGATACCTTTGGTGCTTTAACCAAACATTTTCGTACAACTTCTAATTATTTTTTTGGGCAATTACTCCCCCATACTATAGCTTCGAAAAGTGATTATAAAAATATAATTCAAGAGATTAATATTTCTCGGAAAGTAAAACATAATAAATATCTTAGTTTAATTCCATTTTGTGATTTAAAAGTTTTTGAAATTGTACTATCGCAATTACCCAGTGCAATTCAACTGCAAGTAAGTAATAGTTCGGCCATTCGTTATGCTCAAATTTTTGATGTCAATCAATCAATAGAAGTATTTTGCAATAGGGGGACTAGTGGTATTGATGGCAGCACTTCAACAGCAATTGGAGCTGCAGTTGGAAGCAAAAAAGCC
>CAMDSN010000185.1 GCA_945907225.1 Flavobacterium psychrophilum
AGTATTCCAAGCTGATATTCAAGCATCAAATGGAGTAATCCATGGAGTAAATAGAGTATTACAGCCTGCATTATAATTAACAAATTGCTATGAAGAAGAGAAAGCGCAACTACAACTAGTTGCGCTTTTTTTATGATCCTAATTCTAAAGCCCTATCACTAGCCGCTTTTATAGATTCAATAATAGTTGTCTTAACATACCTTTTTTCAAAAACCTGAAAAGTTCTTTCAGTTGTTCCTCCTTTTGAGGCTACTTTAGCAATCCATTCTTTGTTAGATAAGCAATAACTATTTTGTATGGCTAATGAGCCCATGAAAGTTTGGTTAACTAACAACTCAGCTTCCGATTCATTAAATCCTAAATCAACTGCCGCTTTTACCACAGCTTGAATAAAATAACAAACATATGCTGGTCCGCTTCCTGATATGGCAGTATTTTAATAAGGCTTTATTGACTGAGGCAAGACACTAAAATCTTGTGGTTTGATAAATCGGGAAATGATAAAACTATTGGCATATGTTTTACCCATCTTTCCGCGACCAATTATTAGTAATTTCACGACTTTTAAAAAAAACGCTGTTTAAAGATAGGTCTTTAAACAGCGTTTTTTTAATGTATTATAAAAATATTATTTTTTGTTTTTCAATTGCTTTTGGGCTTCAGCTTGTTCCATCATTTCTCTCATCTTCTTTTGAAACTTATTTTCTTTTTTTGGTTTAGCCTTATTTTCCTCTATCTGAATATGAATTTTATCACCATCTATAAAGTACTTTTTAATAACTAACATAATTCCAATTGTTATTAAGTTGGAAATAAAGTTGTATAAACTCAATCCAGAGCCATAACTATTAAAGAAAATTAACATCATTATTGGTGAGACATAAATCATTATTTTCATGATTTTTGCCATATCAGGCATGCCTTCTTGTTGAGGTTGTGCCATTGCTTGATCTCCAGAAGTCATTTTCATATAAAAGAAAATTGCTATTGCTGCCAAAATTGGAAACAAACTAACATGGTCTCCATATAAAGGAATATTGAAAGGCAATTTAAAAATTTGGTCGAAGGAAGATAAATCATCTGCCCAAAGAAATCCTTTTTGACGCAATTCAAATGCAGAAGGAAAAAACTGGAAAGAGGCATACATAAATGGCAATTGAATCAAAGCTGGTATACAACCAGCCATTGGATTTACCCCTGCTTTATTGTATAGTTTCATCGTTTCCTGTTGTTTTTTCATCGGATCCTTTTTAAATTTTTCACCAATTTCCATTATTTCGGGGCGCAAAACTTTCATCTTAGCTTGAGATAAGAATGATTTAAAAGTAATAGGCGACATTGCTATTTTTATCAAAATCGTAAAAATGATAATAGCAATACCTAATCCCATAAATGAGCTTAAAAAACCAAAGAGAGGAATAAAAATAAATTTATTAATCCAGCCAAAAATACCCCAACCCAGAGGCACTATCTTTTCAATATTCCTATCATAAGCATTTAAAATATTATAATCCGTTGGGCCATAATACCAATTCATTTTATAATCTAACTCACCATTACTAAAAGCTAATGGAATTGTAGCTTTATATTGTTTTGTGAAAACGGTGTCTTTTTTTTCATCATCGACTAAACTGTTTGAATATAATTTAGATGTTTTAAATGGTGTTTTTGTCAATAAAATGCTGGAGAAAAAATGTTGTTTATAGGCGATAAAAGTTGTTTGTTCTGAATTTTCTTCCATATCATTTCCATGACTTACATAATCAATCTTTCCATCTTTGTGTTCAAAATAGATTTCTGTGTATCGATTTTCATATGAAATGCTTTTTTCATTTCTGTATGTTTTTAAATCCCATTGTAAATCGATGGGATTTGACGTATTTAAAATCGTACTTAACCCTTGAGAACGGATATCAAAATCTACCATATACTTATTTGGAGCCAATACATATCTATATTCTAGATATTCATTTTGCCCAGCCTTAAGTTTCATAGATAAAATTTGGTTTTGACCTTCTTTTGCAAAGGTTGGTTCAAAAAATAATGAAGCCGTGTTTAAAGTTCTATTATCTTTTGTTTGAAGTTTTAAATTAAAATTGGCATTGTTGCTTTTAATTAATTCAACTAATTGTTTAGAATTTTTATTAAATCGCTCAAATTTCTTAAGCGTTACAACTGATACATATCCTCCTTTATTTGAAATTGACAACTTTATAAAATCATTTTCAATAGTAGTAAAACCTTCTTTAGCAGTAGTAAGAGTTGTTGAATAGGAAAATCTACCTAATGTCGCATCTCCCCTATTGACCTTAGCTGTATCTATTTTGTCTATTTTTACATTTTCAACAGAATCGGTTGTTTTGGGCTTTATTGTTTTGGCTTTCTGAATACTATCTTTAGTGGCTTTAGCCTTCTCTAGTTGTTCATTTTGTTGCGTTTTTTGACCATTATACATCATCCACATAATGATTACAAAAATCAAACTATAGCCAATAATTGTATTAAAATTAAATTTTTTTTCTTCCATAATAATGCTGCCTCATTTAGCGGTTTAGTTATCAGTTTTATAAATTATTTTTATATTTAACCATTGCGGCCACAAAGCTAACAAAAATTGGATGTGGATTTGCAACAGTACTTTTATATTCTGGATGGTATTGAACACCAATAAAAAAAGGATGATTTGGTAATTCTACAATTTCAACTAAGCCCGTTTCAGGGTTTGTGCCCGAACATAGTAAGCCAGCATTTTCTATTTGAGTTTTATACGCATTATTAAATTCGAATCGGTGGCGATGGCGTTCAAAGATTTGGGTGCTTTTATAAATTTCATGGGCTAAAGTTCCTTCAAGAATATTGCATTTCCATGATCCAAGCCTCATGGTTCCGCCTTTGTCTGTAATGTCTTTTTGTTCCTCCATCAGCGAGATAACTGGGAAAGGTGTGGATTCATTCATTTCTGTTGAATTTGCTAAACCAAAACCCAAAACATTCCTAGAATACTCTATTACAGCCATCTGCATTCCGAGACAAATTCCAAAAAAAGGTATATTGTTTTCTCGGGCATAACGAACGGTCTCAACCTTACCTTCTATTCCTCTTCCACCAAATCCGGGTGCAACAAGAATACCATCTAGAGCACTTAATTGCTCCTTTGCTGACTTTAGATCAATGAATTCAGAATGGATTGAGATTATGTTTACTTTGGTATGATTGCTTGCACCTGCATGAATAAATGATTCTAATATGGATTTATAAGAATCTCGAAGTTCAACATATTTGCCAATCAAACCTACATTTACTTCTTGCTTAGGATTCTTCAAACGTTGTAAAAACACGTTCCAGTTTTTAAGATCTGGAGCCGATTTCAGTGGTAAATTTAATTTCTTTAACGCGACAATATCCAATCCTTCTTCAAGCATTAAGTTAGGAACTTCATAAATTGTACTTGCATCAATAGATTGAATTACAGCATCGCGCTTAACGTTGCAAAACAAGGCTAATTTATTACGTAACTCGTCAGACAATTCATGCTCTGTTCTACAAACAAGGATATCTGCTTTAATTCCGCTTTCCATTAATGTCTTAACAGAATGTTGTGTTGGCTTTGTTTTCAACTCCCCAGCAGCAGCTAAAAAAGGCACTAAAGTTAAGTGAATTACAATACCATTATTCTCCCCTAATTCCCAAACCAATTGGCGAACAGATTCTATATAAGGCAACGATTCAATATCTCCAACAGTTCCACCAATTTCAGTGATTACAATATCAAAATCACCTGACATGCCAAGCAACTGCATTCGTTCCTTTATTTC
>CAMDSN010000186.1 GCA_945907225.1 Flavobacterium psychrophilum
AAGCTATCGAAAGAAATAAAGAACGCATTAAGATTATATCTGGTGAAAGAATTGTGGACGAATTGAATAAAATTTTATCTACACCAAAACCATCGATTGGCTTTTTACATTTATATAAAACTGGACTTTTAGAAATTGTTCTTCCTGAACTTACAGCTTTGAATAATGTAGAAGAAATAGAAGGACATACCCATAAAAATAATTTCTATCATACACTAGAAGTAGTAGATAATATTTGTTTGAATACTGATGACGTATGGCTTCGCTGGGCTGCTTTGCTGCACGATATCGGAAAAGCACCTACTAAAAAATTCAACAAAAAACAAGGTTGGACATTTCACGGACACGAATTCCTTGGTGGGAAAATGGTGAAAAAAATATTTGAAAGATTGCATATGCCGCTGAACCAAAAGATGAAATTTGTGGCAAAAATGGTAATGCTGAGTTCCCGACCGATAGTTCTTTCGGAAGATATCGTTACCGATTCGGCTGTCCGCCGTTTGGTTTTTGATGCTGGTGAAGATATTGACAATTTAATGACTTTGTGCGAAGCGGATATTACTACTAAGAATCCAACGAAATTTAAAAAATATCACAACAATTTTGATGTCGTTCGGCGTAAAATAATTGAAGTAGAAGAGCGCGATCACGTTCGTAATTTTCAACCGCCAATATCAGGTGAAGAAATTATGGAAATTTTCAATTTAAAACCTTCTCGTGAGATTGGTATATTGAAAGAAGCTGTTAAAGAAGCAATTCTTGAAGGTGAAATCCAGAACGAATATAAAGAAGCGTATGATTTTATTTTGGCGAAAGCCGAAAAATTAGGATTGAAGAAAGTAATTTAATTTGAAAATGATTCAATAGATTAATTATAATTTGTTTAAGGTTAAAAAAATAAAAGCACTATAAATTTGCAACTTGTAATACGGTAACACAGGCACTCATAATCTATAAATTATGAAAAAATATTTTCAAAAATCGGCAAAAATAGCTCTAGTACTTGTTTATCTTGTGATTTTTGCTGGAGCATTTGTTAGACTTACTGGTTCTGGAATGGGTTGCCCTGATTGGCCAAAATGCTTCGGGTATTATATTCCTCCTACTCAAGAAAAAGAATTGCTTTTTACAGCGGAAAGAGAATACCAAAAAGGACATGTAATCATTAAAGACGAAACTTTATTGGTAGCCAAAGAAGACTTTGTAGCTCAATCAACTTTTGTTTCCTCTAATTGGGAAAAATACACCAAACATGATTATGCTGTTTTCAATCCCTTACATACCTGGGTTGAATATATAAATCGCCTTTTAGGGGCTTTAGCGGGTTTGGCTTGTTTCCTTACTTTCATCTTATCTTTTTGGTTTTGGAAAGATAAAAGAAGTCTCATTTTTCTAACATTTCTTATTTGTGTGCTAATGGCATTTCAAGCATGGCTTGGAAAAACTGTGGTGGATTCTGTATTAAATCCTGTAAAAATAACAATACACATGTTAGCTGCATTGCTAATAATTGCATTTCAATTAATTACTATCAATACGTTTGAAAACAGTAATGAAAAAAAATATTGTCACTCAAAGTTCATCAATATACTATGGATTTCATTACTGCTAACATTAATACAAATAGTCATGGGAACTAGTGTTAGGGAACATGTAGACACTATTGCAGAAACAGGCGCACCTGAATTTTTTTGGCTTAAAAACCCAAATTTATCATTTTATTTTCATCGGAGCTTTTCGATTATTGTTTTCGCAGTTAACACCTATTTATTTTATGTGAATTACAAATTAAAACTGGGAATTGAAAAAGTAAAATGGGTAATGTTACTACTTTTATTAGAAATTATAACCGGAATTTCTATGTACTACTATGAATTTCCGTTTGGCACGCAAACACTTCATATTGCCTTTGCTACTCTGCTATTTGGATTTCAATTTTACATGATTTTAGAAACAACAAGGAAAAAAGTTATTTTATAAAAGTATATTTGCTTTCTGAATATAATTTCAGAATATAGATTCTTTTGTATTAATGTCAAAACTCACAAATCAAGATAAATTTTTAGACTTATCAGATTACGGAAGACCTTTTGGTAAATTCCTTGCTAATCACCTAAAAAACACGAGATTCACACCAATTCATGTAACCTTTCTATTTGGAATTTCGGGATTAATTGCCATCTATTTTATCATTCAAAATCAATACTACTTAGCCAGTTTTTTTATTTTATTAAAATCCGGTATTGATGCAGCAGATGGTGAATTAGCACGTTTAAAAAATACGCCATCCTATGTAGGTCGATATTTAGATAGCATTTTTGATATAATATTAAATTTTATGTTTTTGATGACAATTTGTTTTGTTTCAAAAACTTCTATTGGCCTTAGCCTAGCTGCTTTTATATGCATTCAGTTACAAGGCACACTCTACAATTATTACTATGTGATATTGAGAAATAAATCCATAGGCGGCGACACAACCAGTAAAATATTTGAATATAAAACTCCAAAAGCATTACCTGGTGAGACTCAAAAATTGGTAAACATTTTTTTTGGAATCTACATAGTTGTCTATGGAACATTTGATAAAATAATTCATATGCTAGATTCAGAGGCATATAAAGTTAGTACATTTCCGAATTGGTTTATGACGTTACTTTCTATATATGGGCTTGGATTTCAATTGCTAGTTATTTCAATTATGCTCTCTTTAGGTTGGATAGATTATATCGCAACTTTATTAATTATATCAACCTTTTTGATTTTTATCCTTGTGGCAATTAGAAAAAAATATGTGGCTTAAAACTTCGGTTGTATGGAATTTGGTATGGGCTCGAAAGAAATAAAAATTAATTTCATTTTTGGAAAATCATAAAATATTTTTAGGCGAAAATCTTTTTAAGAAATAAGAGTACGATTCCATAAATCATAAATTTAATTTTAACTTTGCGAGTGTTTAAAAAAATTAATTATGATTTATAAGTTTAGGGCAATTCTAGATGCAGAAGATGATATTTTTAGAGATATTGCTATTCAGGAAGAAGATACTTTAGAAGATTTACACAACGCTATCGTTAATGCTTTTGGGTTTGACGGATTAGAAGTTGCCTCCTTTTATACTTGTGATGATACTTGGAATCAGGAAGATGAAATTCCGATGTTTGATACTGGCGATATTCCAGGGGAGCAAAAAACAATGAGTGATTACACATTAAATCAATTGCTTAGTGTCGACCAAACGAAGATAATTTATGTATATGATTTTATCAATATGTGGACATTCTTGGTTGAACTTGCAACCGTTGAGGAAGCTGTAGTCGGAGAAACGTATCCGAGTTTATTATTTTCTCATGGCGAGTTACCCGCTATTGCACCTGAAAAAGAGTTTGAAACTGAAGGAGAAGATTTCTATTCTGAGTTTGAAGACGATTTAGACGAAGATGATTTAGACGCATTTGGCGATGGAGAGAATTATGAAGATTACGGATTTGAAGAGAATTGGAATTAGGCTGAGTTGCTGAGTTACTGAGCGCCTAAGTAACTAAGTTTTTTCTTATGTTTGTTTAAACTAGAAATGTACAACATGAAAACATTCAGAGACTTATTTATTTGGCAAAAAGCAATGACTTTAGTAACTAACACTTATCAAATAACAGAAAAATTTCCAAAGGAAGAATTATTTGGTTTAACATCTCAAATTAGAAGAAGTGCCATATCAATCCCAAGTAATATTGTAGAAGGTTATGGGAGAGGTAGTAATAAAGAATTTTCCAGATTTATAAATATTGCTATCAGCTCTTTATTT